>CAYMFP010000212.1:0-5562 GCA_964389385.1 uncultured Phycisphaeraceae bacterium
GCCGGGTGCCCTGCCTCATGATCTCGGGTGCCCTCGTCCCGCCGCGGGGCGAGGCTCTTCGGCCTCCCTCGCCTCGTGGCAGGATGTCACGCATTGCTGCCTGCCCCTGCCGCGTCGCCACGTGCATGCGGAGCGCCCGACATCGCCTCGATGTCCGCCGGCAGACGCCGCCGCGGTCCGCGGCCGGCGTGGGGTACGCCTCCCGCGACCGGCCGTGTTCTGAACGCTGGGCCCCCCGTCGCCCGCACGCGGCGCCCCCGCGGGACGCCGCCCGCGCCGAGAGCTGAAAACGAGAGTTGAAAAGCAGAACGGGCCGAGGCGTGCGACGCGCTCGGCCCGTCCCATTCCGGGTCCGATTCACCGGCGACGGCGCGCGATCGCCAGACCGCCGAAGCCCAGCAGCGCCCCCGTCGACGGGGACGGGATCCAGGCCAGCCCGTCGAGCATCCGGTAGCCCAGCTCGCCGATCAGCGTCGCCTCGCCGGTGGTGACGTCGAGCCTGTAGAGCGAGTTCGTGACGTCCCCCTCCGTCATGTACAGCGTCCGCGTGATCTCGTCGTACGCCAGCCCGACGACGTCGCACGCCACGCCCGTCGCGCCGATCCGCGTCGCCTGCCCGGTGTGGATGTCCACCGTGTACAGGCTCGCGTCCGAGTAGTTGATCGCGTACAGGATCCCGTTCCGGTCGTCGTACGCCATGCCGCGCCCGTCGATCCCCGTCGGGCCGATCGCGGTGATGTTGCCGTTGAGATCGGTCTGCACGAGCATCCGGTCGTTCTGCTGCGAGATGCTCCACGTCACCCCCAGCCGGTCGGACGACGCCAGCCCGTGCCAGTTCAGGTCGAAGCCCTGGTCGTGGATCCCGCTGAACTGCCCCGTGCCCATGTCGACCGTGCCGTAGAAGCCGAGCGGGTCGAACGAGAGCACGTCGCTCGCGTAGAGCTGCCCGTTGAGGAACGTCGCCCCCACCAGGCTCGCGCTGTGCGAGAGCATGCCCACCTTCGTCGCCGCCCCGGTCGTCGGGTCGATCCGGAAGATGCCGCTCCCCTCCCCGTCGTCCGTCTGGATCGCGTACAGCCCCGGGGCGATCACCGCCCCCGCCTGGGCCGCGAACAGGCACGCCGCTCCGACCGCCAGATACCTCTTCATCTTCTCGTCCTCACGTCTGCTGCGCGGCGCGCGGCGTCGGCCCGGGCACAGGCCCGGGGAACCCGCGACGCGGGCGCACGTTCGAGCCGGCGGTGCACACCGACCGCGGGACATTCCCCGTCGGGCGCCGGCCCCGCCCAGCGTACAGCATCCCGGCGGCGGGTCAACGCCACCTCTGGATTTCCATATGGAATTTTACGTGTAGCCCCGCAGAGAGCCTTCCGCACGCTGGACAACCGACCCGCCGCGCGTTACGGTCTGCCCGTCCGCCCGAGCAGAGACGGCCGTCCCGTCCGAGAACGCGGCCGGACACACGTCCTGCAGGTGAGGCATGACCACGGAAGTCACGGACGCGTGGGGGGCGTTTCAGACCGAGACTTCGGCCGTGCTGGAACGCGTCCGGGGAACCCTCGCCGAGGTCGTCGCGGGCGTCCCCGGCCGCGTGACCAAGCCGACGGAACTCCAGCGCGCCCTCCGCGTGGACATGAACGTCTGCTGCAAGGTCCTGAAGGTCGTCTCCTCCCCCGAGCCGCTCGCCTGCGGGCTGCACATGCCCGGCATCATGGCCCTGCGCTCCTTCCTCAAGGGCGCCCGCCGCGCCGGCGTCCCGGAGGACGTCGTCGGCGCCGCGGTCGAGGCCGCCGACGCCTTCGAACGCCTGGTCAACACGCACGCCGACGACCGCACGGCCTTCGACTCCATGATCAGCTCGCTCGTCGACTCCGAGGACGCGAGCCAGGTCACCTTCCTGCACCGCCGCGCCACCTACCGCAGCCAACGCCACCTCTTCGGCATGCACGTCCGCGTGCAGCTCAAGTGCCTGATCGTCCAGCCCTCCGAGCAGGACCCCCGCCTGCTGGACCTCGCCAACCTCACCGGCTTCGTCTCCCTCCGCCTGCTGCGCCCCGTGCAGACCCCCGTCGTCCTCTCCCCGGCCTACACCACCAACGACGACGGCAGCGAACGCCCCGTCCGCCGCGAGCCGCTCGTCCCGACCGCGGACCAGGTCGAGGGCGTCGCGCTGCTCCCGGAGTTCTGCAGCGAACCCACGATGCGCCTCCACTCCGTCCCCGCCGCGCCCGGGCGCGTGCTGGGCGAGCTGTTCGGCATCGGCGTCGGCAACACCGCGGCCGTGACGTGCATCGAGGGGCACATGAACCGCCGCGCCGTGCCGCGCTACCGCGAGGCCGGCAACCGGATCGGCGGGCACCTCGCCGAGATCCGCATGCCCTGCGAGACGCTGCTGCTCGACCTGGTCATCCGCGAGGACACCTGCGGCCCCCTCCGCCCCACCGTCTCGGTCTGCGGCGACCACATCGCCGAGGGACGCACGCCCGGGACGGCCGCCCCCTGGCAGCAGGAACCGCGCCAGACCGTCCAGCGCCTCGGCAGGGGCGCCTCCGTGCTCTACACCCCCGACTACCCGCGCTACCCCGAACTCGCCCGCCACGCCTTCAAGCACCTCGGCTGGGACGCCGACCGCTTCGACGTCTACCGCTGCCGGATCGAGTACCCCGTCCTGCCCTCGACGGTCGCGATGTTCTTCGACCTCCCCGAAGCCCCGGCGGACTGACCCCGCCTCCCACCCTAACCCCCCCGCCCACCTTGCCCCGCTCCCCTTCCCGGCCGAAACCGCACGTCTCCCGAACAAACCGCCGGAACCCCTCAAGCCGGTGCAACGCGTGCGCCGATCATGTTCTCATGGACGGTGTCCCGAACATCGCCGGATCCGCCGCCGCCGCCCTCCAGGCGCAGAGCGATCGCCTCCGCGCCCAGCGGCGCTCCGACGGCCGCCGCCTCGTCGCCCGCCCCGGCCGCCCCGCGGACAGCGTCGAGATCGACCACGCCGAGCCGATCGAGCCCATCCGCGACCCGGCCGAGCCGGCCCGCGAGGAAGCGGTCGAGGAGCACCGCCGCCCCGAAGAGCAGTTCCGGCGCCGCCCCCGCCTCGACCTCTCGGCCTGAGCCCGCCGCCCGCTCACGCCGCCGCCCGCGCCCCCGGCGCGACGCCCACCGGCGGCAGCCCGCGCAGCTCCGCGACCCGCGAACGCTTGATCTCGTTGATGACCCGGTGCAGCGTCCGCGCGTCCGGGTCGTTGCCCACCAGCCACTCGGCGTACCGCAGCTCCTCCAGCAGATCGTCCACCAGGTACTCCACCCGCTGCGGCTCCGTCCGGGCCGCGAGCAGGCAGATCCCCGCCGCCACCCGCCCCAGCGACATCTCGCTCGGGCCCGCGTGGTCGATCTCCGCCTGCAGGAACGCCGCGTGGTCCACGTCCGGCAGGTCCGTCGCCCGGCGCAGCGCCGCGTCCGCCAGACGCAGCGCCTCGATCCCCGCCTCCTCGTCCCCCGACGCCAGCCGCACCGCCACCAGCCGCAGCGCCGTCCCCACCTCGTCGGCCAGGATCTCCGCCACCGCCTCCGTCGCCGCCCGACGCTCGGCCGGCGTCGCCCCCGCCGCCTCCGTCACCAGCCACGCGCTCGACACCCGCGCCGCCGCCCGGACCGCCGGATCGAACGGGCGCGACCGGTTCGCGATCGCGTATTCCGACAGCGCCCGCAGCGCGGGCGACGGGTCCAGCGGCGTCCGCCCCGAGAGACGGTCCGCCAGCGTCAGACGCGGCGCGATCCGCGAGAGCGCCGCCCCCGCCTCGGCCAGCACCCGGACCCCCGCCGGGTCCGGCGGCTGCGCCCCGATCTCCATCGTCAGCATCGCCGGGTCCACCCGCAGCGGGAACAGGTTCCCGTACGTCGCCGGACGCGGCGAGCCCCAGTCGTACCACGACGCCTCGAGCGCGAAGTCCTCCCGGAACCGGATCCGCACCTGCCCGTCCCCGATCACGATCTTCGCGTCCAGACGCTCGCCCTGGAGCACGTGCCGGCTCGTCTCGGGCGCCTCCGTTCGCACCGCCACCGCCCCCACCCCTATCCCGGCCCCCACCCCCACCCCGGCCCCCGGGGCGGCGATGATCGCCGAAACAAGCTCGTCCGGCCCGTACACCCCGATGCGCAGCGCCCGCGCCGGCAACGGCAGCCCCGGACGCGCATCCAGCCACGCGATCGCCCGCTCCTCCGGTGTCGTCTTCGGGGCCAGCCGACCGAAGCGGATCTTCGCCGCCCGATCGATCGCCCCGAACGCGCACAGCAGCACGCCCCGGACGCCCTTCCCCACGGCCTCGAACCCCAGGGAGCCCAAACGGTTCTCGGGCCACGCCGGCGTCGGCCGCGCCCTCGTCAGTTCCGGCAGACGTCGCGGCAGCGACTCGATCCACGCCGCGATCGCCGAGACCGCCCCGCACGCCCACAGCCCGCGCACGAGCGCCGCGCTCGCGAGCACCCACAACCCGAACGGCAGCCCCAGGACCGGCTCCTCCAGCCACCGCACCCCCAGCAGGTACGCCAGCGCGAGCACGGCCGACCCGGCGAGCAGACTCGCCGACAGGCCGGGGAACGTCCGTTGGTCCGCGGAGGGGGCAGCCGCCCCGGTGCCGATCTGGTTGGGCATGGCCGACGGAACGTCGGCCGGATCCGTGCGCGGGGTGAGGCGGCTTCCCGGGGTGGGGCGGGGGGGACCGCGGCGGGTGGCGGACTGTGCGGTCTGGGCGGCGTGTCTGCCGAGCCGGGGGTTTCTCCCCGGGCGGTCAGGTGTGACCGCCCACCGGAACGAGCCCGCCCGTCACCACCGCGTTCTCCGGCGAGGCGAGGTACGCGATCGTCCGGGCGAGGTCCTCCGGCGTCGCCCACCTGGCATGGTCCGCCTCCGGCATCGCCGCCCGGTTCGCGGGCGTGTCGATGATCGAGGGGGCGACGGCGTTCACCCAGATCCCGTCCGGCCTGAGTTCCGCGGCCAGCGCCTGCGTCATCGCCGCGACCGCCGCCTTGGAGATCGTGTACGCCGACATCCCTGCGCCGCGCTCGGGCGCAACCCCCGGGCCGGCCGCGACGTTCACGATCCGCCCCCGGACGCCGCGCTCGTCCGGGTCGTTCTCGCGCAGGCGCCGCGCCGCCTCCCGGCAGCAGAGGTACGCCGACACCGCGTTCATGCGCAGCATGCGCTCCAGCTCCGCCGCGGAGGTCTTCTCCAACGACGCCATCGCGAACCCGCCGGCGAGATGGATCGAGGCGTGCACCGGCCCGGAGACCTCCTCCCGGAAGAAGCGCACGGCCTGCGCCTCGTCCGCCAGGTCCCCCGCCACGGCCGTGCCGACCCGGCTCTCCTCCCGGAGCGGAAAGCCGTCCAGTTCATCCTCTTTATACAGGGGGATGGTCACGCGCCACCCGTTCCGGACGAGCAGGCCGACCACCCCGATCCCCAACGCCCCCGTCCCCCCCGTCACCACCGCGTGCAAGAAGTCGTTCGCCATGCCCGCAGCCTACCGCCCCCGCCCGGCGAAGGCATGCACCCCACCCCAC
>CAYMFP010000213.1:0-5535 GCA_964389385.1 uncultured Phycisphaeraceae bacterium
CATCTGCCTCGCTCCCGGAGACGGGATCGGCCCCGAGATCATGTCCGCGTGCCTGTCGATCTTCGAGGCGGCGGGGGTGCAGGAGCACCTGGAGTTCCGCGAGGCGGAGATGGGGGAGAAGGTCTTCAAGCGGGGGGACTCGCGGGGGATCACCGACGAGGCGATGGAGGCGCTGGAGCGGAGCGGGATCCTGTACAAGGGCCCGATGGGGACGCCGATCGGGGGCGGCGGCAAGTCGATCAACGTGACGCTGCGGAAGACGTTCGGGGCGTTCGCGAACCTGCGGCACTTCCGGACGCTGCCGGGGGTGGACACGGTGTACTCGCGGGCGGGGATGAACGTCGACCTGTACGTGGTGCGCGAGAACATCGAGGACACGTACGGGGGGATCGAGCACCGGCTGACGAACGACGTGGTGGAGTGCAAGCGTCTGATCAGCGCCCCGGGGTGCGAGCAGGTGCACACGTTCGCCTTCCGCATGGCCCAGCAGCTCGGCATCAGGCTGGTGCACTGCGCGCACAAGGCGAACATCATGAAGATGACGGACGGGCTGTTCCTGGAGCGGTTCCGGACGCTCGCGGAGGACTACCCGGACATCGAGACGGCGGACGTCATCATCGACGCGCTGTGCATGAACCTGGTGCTGCGCCCGAACCAGTACCACATGGTGGTGCTGACGAACCTGCAGGGGGACATCGTCTCGGACCTCGCGGCGGGGCTGGTGGGCGGGCTGGGGTTCGCGCCGTCGGCGAACATCGGGGACCAGATCTCGATCTTCGAGGCCGTGCACGGGACGGCGCCGGACATCGCGGGCAAGGGGATCGCGAACCCGACGAGCCTGCTGCTCTCGGGCCTGATAATGCTGCGGCACCTCGGGATGGCCAAGCAGGCCGCGGTGATCGAGAACGCGCTGCTGCACACGCTGGAGAGCGGCGTGCACACGGGGGACGTGAAGGGGGAGACGGCCCCGGTGGGGACGCGCGAGTTCGCGGAGGCGATCGCGAAGAACCTGGGCAAGGCGCCGTCGAGCATCCCGGCGAAGCCGATCCCGGACTCGGACCGCCCGGTGAGCTACCGAGCGCCCGAGCGCCCGCAGACGAACCGCCTGATGCGGACGTTCGTGCAGACCGAGGGGCTGGTGTGCGGCGCGGACATGTACATCGACACGCGCCTGCCGCCGCTGGAGCTGGCGCAGCGGCTGCAGGCGATCTGCGCGGACACGCCGTTCACGCTGACGCTGATCAGCAACCGCGGGACGCAGGTCTGGCCGACGGGCTCGATCTACACGGAGATCGTGGACTACTTCCGCGTGCGGTTCGAGCTGCGGGACAAGAACCAGATCGGGCGTTTCGGGCAGCTGCCGACGATCACGCTGCTGCGGAAGGTGGCCGAGAAGTTCGAGATCACGGACTTCCAGCCGCTGAAGATGTACGACGGGCAGCCGGGGTACTCGCTGGCGCAGGGGCAGTAGCGGGAGCCGGGAACCGGCAACCGGGACTCAGCGGCCTTTTCCCCCGAATGCCGGGTCCCGGTTGCCGGTTCCCATGCCGGTTGCCGAATGCCCGTTCCCGGCTCCCGCCGCCGATCACCGGTCGAGGCGTTCGATGCGGCCGTCCTCGTGCTCGATGAGGATGGCGTCGGCCTCGGTCAGGAAGAGGCCGTGGTCGATCACGCCGGGGATGTCGTTCAGCGTGGCGTGCAGCTCGCCGAGATCCTCGTCGCCGTGGAGGTCCACGTCGAGGACGAGGTTGCCGTTGTCGGTGATGAAGAGCTCGCCGTTCATGGTGCGGCGGACGACGCCGGTGACGCCGATGTTGCGCAGGGCGGCGCGGATGGACTCGAGCCCGAAGGCCATGACGGCGATCGCGAGGGTGGAGCTCTCGCCGACGCGCTCGGAGACCTTGCTCGCCCGGACCATGTAGACGACCCGGCGCGACGCCCAGGCGAGCATGCGCTCGCGGGCCATGGTGCCGCGCGTGCCCTTGATGACGTTCATCCGACGGTCGACCTCGTCGGCGCCGTCGATGAACAGGTCGACCTTCTCGACGACGGCGAACTCGGTCATGGGCAGGCCGAGGTCGCGGGCGAGGCTCTCCGAAGAATTGCTCGCGGCGACGCAGCGGATGCCGAGGTCACGCCCGTGCTCGAGCTCGGAGCGGTAGTGCTCGGCGAGCGCGCGGATGAACCGGGCGGCGGTCTGCCCGGCGCCGACGGCGACGATGGTGTCGGGGCGGACCTCTTCGAGGGCCGCGAGGGCCAGGGCGTCCCTGTTGGGCGCGGCGACGCCGCCGGCCGACATGGTTTCAGCGCTCAACGCAAGTCCCCTTTTCAGCCAGATCACTCGGCACCTCCCGCGCCGCGTGTCCCCTCGGATCGCGGCGGCGCCGCCTCCCGGATCGGCGCCGCGGCCCGCGGCGGACCGCGGACGGGCGATGGTAGGTCGCCCGTCCGCGCCCGCCCAATGGTTCGTTCTCGGACGGCTGCGCTCAGGCGGCCTTGCGGAGCGGGCGGCGCTTCTTGCCGACCGTCCGCTGCTCGGCGCCGCTGCGCTTGCCGGCGCGGCGGACCATGAGGTCGACGAGCTCGAGCGGCTCGGAGGCCCACAGGTCGGCGCCGATCTCCTCCGCGAGGCCCTCGGCCCGGTTGAAGACGCCGCCGCCGACGACGATCTGGAGGTCCGGGCAGGCGCCGGCCTCGTGCAGGTCGTCGATGAGGGCGCGGATGTTCGGCAGGTCGCTCGGCGCCGAGCAGAAGAGCAGGAGCACGTCCGGACGCTCCTCCTGCACCTGGGCGCGGATCTCGTCGTTGGCGACGCCGCCGCCCGCGAAGGCGACGCCGAAGCCGTGGTGCTCGAGCAGGTCCATCGCCATCTGCGCGCCGATCTCGTCGGCCTCGCCGGGCCCGGAGACGGCGAAGACGCGCCGCCCGGCCCCGACCCCGGTGCCGTCCATGGCGAGCCCGGCGGAGGTCTGGTCGACGAGCACGCGGAGGAGGCGCGTGGCGAGGCGGTAGCTCAGCGTGGTGATCTGGTCGGCCCGGTAGAGGCGCTCGATCTGCTCGTAGCTGGGCCAGAGGAGGTCGACGACGATCGTCTCCGCGTCGACGCCCTGGTCGAACTGCTCGGCGACGATGGCGCGGGCCTGGGGGCGATCCCCGTTGATCAGGGCTTCGAACAGGCGCTCGATGACGATCTCGGCGGTGGACATGACTTCCGTGCCTCCCGGCGTGTGGACGTACGGCAACCGGCACGGAAGCTCCGCATCCGCCGATCCCTTCCTTGAGTTGCGAGCCCCGGCTCCGCGGGGGCTTCGGCGTCTGCCTTCAGGTCCCACCTTCGCCCGGAGAGCCCCGGGCGGGCAGGCCGCCGACAGGGTGGTCTATCGGTGCCCGGCCGGGTCGAAGCGTGAATGCGCAGGGCGTGTGCGGAGGTGTGCGCAAGACCGATAAGAACACGAACCCGAAGGCCCGGAACGGGTTCTCATCGCCCCCGGATCGGCAGGAAGTGCGGGAACGCGCCGGCCGCGCCGGGACCGCGCGGGCGATCTTCACGCCCCGCGGACGCCGCGGTAAAGCACCACGATCCCGAGCGTCAGCGGGCGGGCGGTGACGCCCCGGAATCCGGCCTCCTCCATGACGCGGGCCAGCTCGTCGCGGCTCATGAACGACCCCACGCTCCTGGGGAGGTAGCGGTACGCCCCGCTCCGGTCGCGGGCGAGGAGCGTGGCCGTCCACGGCATGATGCGCCCGCTGTAGAGGTTGTTCGCCCAACGGACGAGGGGGTTGCGCGGGGTGTCGAACTCGAGGACGACGAGGCGTCCGCCGGGCTTGAGGACGCGGGCGAACTCCCCCACCGCCCGCGCGGGCTCCTGGACGTTGCGGATGCCGAAGGCGATGGAGACGACGTCGACGGAGGCGGTCTCGATCTGCTCCAGGTCCATCGCGTCCCCGCGGACGTACTCGATCCTGGCGGCGCGGTCGGGGAGGAGGCGGCGGCGCTTCTCGGCCGCGACGTCGAGCATCTCCTGCGTGAAGTCGAGCCCGATCACGCGGGCCGCCCCGGTGCGGCGGGCGAAGGTCTCCGTCAGGTCCCCGGTGCCGCAGGCGACGTCGAGGACGGTCTCGCCGGGGCGCACGCCGGCGGCCCGCACGGCCCGGCGGCGCCACGCCTGGTCGAGCCCGAGGGAGTGGACGCGGTTGTTCAGGTCGTAGGAGCCGGCGATGGCGGCGAACATGCGCCGGACGCGGTCGGCCTTGTCGGCCCGGGCGTGCGGGCTCGCGGCGAGGTCGGCGTCGGTCCAGACCGCCCCGGAGGCGGGCGTCTCGGCCCCCCGGTCGGGCGGCGTGCTCTGGAGCGGCTCGGTGGGGCGGGCGGAGGGTGGATGCGTCACCTCGGATCGTAGACTGGAGGGCGCGGAACCCGACCGCCGTGCGCCCGTGCCCCCGGTTTCGGACCGGACTTCGGAGGATCCCATGCCGCACCGCCGCCGTCTCCTGAGCCTGTTCGCCGCCGCGCCGCTCGCCGCGGCCCCCGCGATGACGGGGTGCGAGACGAACCCCGCCACGGGGCGGAGCCAGTTCATCGCGCTCTCGCGCGAGCAGGAGGTCGCGATCGGGGCGGAGTCCGCCCCGCAGATGCTCCAGGAGTACGGGGGGGAGGTGCGGTCGACGACGGTGCAGGCGTACGTGCGCCAGGTGGGCCAGTCGCTGGCCGCGGAGACGGAGGCGGACTACCCGAGCCTGCCGTGGGAGTTCTTCATGCTGGACTCCCAGGTGATCAACGCGTTCGCACTGCCGGGGGGGAAAGTCTTCATCTCCCGCGGGCTGGCGGAGAAGATGACGAACGAGGCGCAGATGGCCTTCGTGCTCGGGCACGAGGTGGGGCACGTGACGGCCCGGCACATCAACGACCGGATGGTCGAGCAGATGAAGGTCCAGATCGGCGCCGGGGTGCTGGCGGCGCTGCTGGGGCAGGGAGAGGCCGGGCTCGTGCAGCAGGCGGGGCTGGCGCTGGTCGACCTCGGCGGGCAGGGGTACCTGCTGCGGTTCAACCGCGAGCAGGAGCTGCAGGCGGACGCGCTGGGGATGCGGTACATGGTGGAGGCGGGGTACGACCCGGTCGGGGCGCTCCAGGCGATGCAGATCCTGGACCGCGAGGGGGGCGCCCGCGGCGGTCCGGAGTTCCTGCAGACGCACCCGTACCCGGACACGCGGATCGCGCGGATCCAGGAGCGGCTGGACGGCGAGTACGCGCAGGCCGCGGGCTCGCCGCGGCTCGAGCTGCACGCCGAGCGGTTCCAGCAGCAGGCCCTGCGGCCGCTGAGCCAGCTCCCGCCGTCGTCGGCGCGAGCGCCGGGCGAGCCGGAGCGGATCGCCCTCGCGGACCCGGCGACGTGGTGCGCGGTGTGCCGGTCCGAGGAGCACGCGCACTCGAACTGAGGCGGAACGCGCCGCCCCGGCGGTCGGGCTCAGCCGGCGATCTTCCAGAACCGGGCCCAGTTGCCCCGGGCGAAGCCCTCGACCTCGGCGTCCGACCAG
>CAYMFP010000214.1:0-5532 GCA_964389385.1 uncultured Phycisphaeraceae bacterium
GTGGGTCACTATCCTTGAGGTCTGCCCGGGAGGGAGGGGTGGGGGGGCGGGTGGTTCTTTGGCGTTTGCCGCGGTGCCGACGGCCGGGGGGCCGGGCGGTGCGGGCGAAGGAGGGCGATCGAGCGGGATGAAGACGCTCCGAGGGATTCCGGTGTCCGGCGGCGTGGTGATCGGCCGCGTGTTCGTCCTGGACGAGGACGATCACGCGCGAGTGCCGCGTCGGAGTGTGCCGGCGTCCCGGGTGGAGGAGGAGGTGGAGCGTCTGGAGCGGGCGCGGCGGGCGTCGGTGGAGGAGCTGCAGCGGGTCTACAAGGACGCCGAGCGGGAGATGGGGCCGGAGGCGGCGAAGATCTTCCTGTTCCACATCGGGGCGCTGGGGGACAAGAGCCTGATCGAGCCGATGCGTGCGATGATCCGCGAGGAGCGGGTCTCGGCGGAGTTCGCGGCGAGCGAGCAGTTCCGGCGGTGGGTGCGGGTGTTCGAGTCGAAGGCGGACTCGACGTTCCAGACGAAGGTCAACGACATCGTGGACCTGTCGCGGCGCCTGGTGAGCCACCTGATCGGGCAGCGGATCGACGCGCTGGCGGCGGTGAAGGAGCCGACGATCGTGGCGGCGCGGGACCTGACGCCGAGCCAGGCGGCGGGGTTCGACCGGTCGAAGATCCTGGGGTTCGTGACGGACCTGGGGGGGAAGACGAGCCACACGGCGATCGTGGCGCGGGCGCTGACGCTTCCGGCGGTGGTGGGGCTGCAGGAGGTGACGAGCCTGGCGTCCGAGGGATCGCTGATGATCCTGGACGGGGATCGGGGGCAGGTGATCGTCGACCCGGACGAGGCGACGGTGGCGTTGTACCGGGGGATCGCCGAGCGGAACCGGGAGGACGAGGCGGACCTGGCGGCGCTGGCCGACGAGCCGGCGGTGACCGAGGACGGGGTGAAGATCGAACTGGTGGGGAACATCGAGTTCCCGGAGGAGATCCCGGCGGTGCTGGCGAGCGGCGGGGAGGGGATCG
Source organism: uncultured Phycisphaeraceae bacterium (assembly GCA_964389385.1). Lineage (GTDB taxonomy): Bacteria > Planctomycetota > Phycisphaerae > Phycisphaerales > UBA1924 > CAYMFP01. The sequence goes on from CAYMFP010000214.1 coordinate 1,014, forward strand.
GGCTGTACCGGACGGAGTTCCTCTACCTGACGAGCGACGAGGAGCCGACGGAGGAGGTGCACTACGAGAACTACCGCCGGTGCCTCGATCTGCTGGCGGCGGACGGGCGCCGGGACCGCGTGCTGACGATCCGGACGGTGGACCTCGGGGCGGACAAGTACACGCAGCGCCGTCGCGAGGTGCCGGAGCGGAACCCGTTCCTGGGGCTGCGGAGCATCCGGTACTGCCTGCAGCACCTGCCGATGTTCCGGACGCAGCTGCGTGCGATCCTGCGGGCGAGCGCGCACGGGCGGGTGAAGGTGATGTTCCCGCTGATCACGACGGTGCAGGAGTTCCGCCAGGCGCGGTTCCTGCTGCACGAGGCGATGGAGGACCTGGACGAGCGGGGGCAGGCGTACGACCCGAAGCTGCCGGTGGGGATGATGGTGGAGGTGCCGTCGGCGGCGATGCTGGCGCCGGTGTTCGCGCGCGAGGCGGACTTCTTCAGCATCGGGACGAACGACCTGACGCAGTACACGCTGGCGGTGGACCGGATCAACGAGCGCGTGGCGGGGCTGTACCAGCCGGCGAATCCGGCGGTGCTGAAGCTGATCCGGGACACGGCGCGGGCGGGGCGGCGGGCGGGGATCCCGGTGAGCCTGTGCGGGGAGGTGGGGAGCGAGCCGGATTTCGCGGCTTTGCTCATCGGGCTGGGCGTGCGTAACCTCTCCCTGACCGCGGGATCGATCCCGCGGGTGAAACGGGTGATCCGGAAGCTGACGGTCGCCCGGTGCGAGCGCATCGCCAAACGTGCGATGGGTTTCGAGTCCGATTCAGAGGTCTCGGCGTACATCCGGGACCGCGTACGGAAACTGGTTCCCGAGGCGTTCGACGGCCGCGCCGCCGAAACGTAAACAACCCGCCCGGATCCGGGCTTCGCTTTGGGCGAGGCGCCGGGGCGTGCGGGGCGAGCGACCGGTCGCTTCGGGTTGGAAATCGCGTGCGGCGTCGGGTCTTGGCGCCGCCGATGGGAAAGCGAGACTGGCCGGGGTCCGGTCGCCCGCGTGGACGCGGCCTCCTTCGGGAGGCCCGCGGGAACGTGGGGGCGACGGGCCGAGGGCCGGTGCGAGCAATCGGCGGGACCCGCCGCGGCACGCTCAACGAGCGAGCAGGCGACGCGTGGCGATGCGCCCCGATCCCAGCACACACTCCAGGAACCGGCGGGCGAAGGCCGGTGTTCGGGCGGCGTTGAAGCCGTTCGGGCGCCGCGCGTGCGTCGTCGCGCCGGGTCCGGGGGCGTGCGGGCGGGGCGGGGAAGCCGGGCGTCCGCCGCATCGCGCAGGCTGAGACGAGCCGGCGGAACATGAACGACGACATGAACTTGAACGACCTGGGGCCCGAGGCCGGAGACGCGGATCGGGGCGGGATCGATGCGGGCGGGGGCGCCGCGGACGAGCCCGTGAAGAAGGCCCGGGCGAAGAAGACGGCCAAGAAGGCCGCGAAGAAGACGACGAAGAAGGCGGCCGCCAAGAAGACGGCGAAGAAGGCGACCGCGAAGAAGACCGCCAAGAAGGCGGCGAAGAAGACGACGAAGAAGGCCCCGATCTCGGAGCCGGAGGCCGAGGAAACCGACCAGATCGCGGAGGCCGACGAGGCCGGGGCGGCGGAGCCGGTCGAGGCGGCCGAGGGCGAGGAGGAAGCGGAGGCCGCGGCCGCGGAGGCCGATGTCTCCGGCGCGGCCGAAGAAGAGGCCGAGGAGGGGGCGGAGGAGGAGTCCGCCGAGGAGCCGGAGGACGAGCAGACCCGGGCGGCGGAAGGGGAGGAGCGGGCGGACGCGAAGCGCCGGCGTCGCCGCGGGCGGGGGCGGCGGGGCGACGAGGGCGAGGCGGGGCCCCGGTCGAGGCCGGAGCCCGCGGCCGCGGAGCCGTCCGGACCCAAGACGGAGATGCTGGTGAACTACGTCCCGGGGGACGAGTGCCGCATCGCGATCGTGGAGGACGGGAAGCTCGAGGAGTTCCTGGCCGAGCCGCTGACGCGGACGAGCCGGGTGGGGAACATCTACCTCGGGCGGGTGATGAACGTCGAGCAGGGGATCCAGGCGGCGTTCGTGGACTTCGGGGTGGAGGACAACGGGTTCCTGCACATCTCCGACCTGCACCCGATGTACTTCCCGGGGGCGGACGAGGACGAGGTGGAGCGGGTGGGGCGGAAGACCCCGCGGCGGGAGCGTCCGCAGATCCAGCAGGCGCTCAAGCGCGGCCAGCAGATCTTCGTGCAGGTGATCAAGGAGGGGATCGGGACCAAGGGCCCGACGGTGACGAGCTACCTGTCCATCCCGGGGCGGTACCTCGTGATGATGCCGTACATGGACAAGGTGGGGGTGTCGCGGAAGGTCGAGGACGAGGACCAGCGGCGGCAGATGCGGCGGATCCTGGATCAGCTCGACCTGCCGGACGGGTTCGGGTTCATCCTGCGGACCGCGGGGATGGAGGCGAGCAAGGAGGAGCTGGAGCGGGACCTGGCCTACCTGCTGCGCCTGTGGGAGGACATGGAGAAGCGCCGCCGGCAGGCGGGGCGGCGTCCGCGGCTGCTGTACTCGGAGAGCGACCTGCTGGTGCGGACGCTGCGGGACCACGCGGGGTCGAACGTCCGGAAGATCATCGTGGACTCGGAGGCGGCGCTGAAGCGCGCGGCGCAGTTCCTGAGGATCGCGAACCCGAAGTCGGCGGCGAAGCTGGCGCTGTACCGGGGGAACAAGCCGATCTTCCACGCGTTCGGGATCGAGGCGCAGCTCGACCTGATGCACGCGCGGGAGGTGCCGCTGCCCTCGGGCGGGCGGCTGGTGATCGACGAGACGGAGGCGCTGGTCGCGATCGACGTGAACAGCGGGAAGGACCGCCGGGCGAAGGACGCGGAGACGAACGCGTACCTGTGCAACGTCGAGGCGGTGGACGAGATCTGCCGGCAGCTCCGGCTGCGGGACCTCGGCGGGCTGGTGATCTGCGACCTCATCGACATGCGGCTGGCGTCGCACCGCCGGGAGATCGAGAACCGGATGGCGGCGCGGCTGGGGCGGGACCGGGCGAAGAGCACGATCCTGCCGATCAGCCAGTTCGGCATCCTGGAGATGACGCGGCAGCGGATGCGGGGCTCGCACGAGAGCGTGCACTTCTCGGAGTGCCCGACGTGCCGCGGGCGCGGGCTGGTGCAGCGTCCGGACTCGGTGGCGGCCGACGCGCTGCGCGACATGGCGAGTCTGCTCGACCACCCGAAGGTCGGGCGGGTGGAGCTGGTGGTCTCGCCGCGGGTGGCGGGGAGCCTGCTGAGCACGAAGCGGGCGCGGCTGGCGCAGGTGGAGATCGCGAGCGGCAAGCGCGTGGACGTGCGGATCAGCGAGTCGATCCCGGTGGACCGCGTGGCGTTCTACGCGTACGAGGCGAACGGGAACGACATCGACCTGGAGAAGATCAAGCCGGCGAAGGTGAAGCCGGAGATCATCGACTACCGCGTGCTCTTCCCGGACGACGGGTCGGAGGAGGAGCAGGACTGGGCGGTGGATCCGTCGGAGGAGGCCGCGACGGCCGCGGAAGCGCAGCAGGCGCGGCTGGCGGCGGACCACGCGCAGCAGCGGGCCAGCGACGAGGCTGCGGAACTCGCCGAGACGAGCCGTCAGGTGGCGGAGGAGGGTGACGGGGAAGCGCGTCCGGCGCCGCGCGGGGCCCGCGAGCACCCGGGCGGGCGCGAGGAGGAGGGCGAGGGCGGGAAGCGCAAGCGCCGCCGCCGTCGCCGCCGCGGGAAGGGGCGCGGCGAGGAGGGCGGCGAGCGCTCCGAGAGCGCCGCGGCGGGCATCCTCGACGGGGACGATGACGAGGATGAGGACAACGACGCGCCGGACGCGGCGCCCGTCGGCGACCGCGCCCCGGCCGACGCCGAGGCGGAGAACGGGAACGGCGAGAACGACGAGAACGGGGAGGGGGGCGAGGGCGGCCGGCGGAAGCGTCGGCGCCGGCGTCGTCGCCGGGGCACGGGGGGTGAGAACGGCGAGGGCGGCTCCGAGGCCGGACGCGAAGAGCGAGCGCCGGAGGGGCGTCCCGAGAAGCGCCCGGAGGATCGCCGCGAGCCGGCGGGGCGGACGCCCGAGCCGTCGACCGCCGACGGACAGCCCAAGGGGCCGTCGGCGCCTCGTCCCGCGGAGGGCGGCGCCGACAAGGGCGCGGACAAGGGGAAGGTGAAGCGCCGGGGCCTGTACTCGCGCGGGCGTCGGAAGCTCAAGCCGGGAGAAGTGCCGGACGAGCGGGAGTAAGAACGGACGGGGGTCATCGCCCGCGGGCGGCTTCGGCGTCTTTCTCGGCGCCGGCCGCGAGCAGGCTCGCGGAGCGGTGAGCGGTTGATCTCGGACGCGGCGTGCCCGGGAGCGGACGAAGCTCTGCTCGCCCGGGCGTCGCCGCGCGCACGTTCAGGCCGCGGTGCGTGCCGGATGATGTTCGGCATTCGGCATTCGGCATTCGGCATTCGGCATTCGGCATTCGGCATTCGGCAT
>CAYMFP010000215.1:0-5528 GCA_964389385.1 uncultured Phycisphaeraceae bacterium
CGCGCGCCTGCACCATCTGCACGATCGCCTCGATCGAGCGAAGCTCCATCACCACGTCCAACGCCACCCCGTGCCCCGCGGCCGCCGAGTCCAGCACGCTCCGCACCGCCGACCCCGCCTCGAACGCCACCACCGGCTCCCCCGCCAGATCACGCCACCGGAACTCCCCCTGCCCCTCCAGGCGATGCCCCGGCGGCAGGATCAGCACCAGCTCGTCCGTCAGCCGGGCCACCGTCATCAGCTCCGAACTCCCCGGCCCCGTCACCGGCAGCGTCACGATCCCCAGGTCCAGCTCGCCCGCCAGCACCGCCGACGCCACCGCCGCCGACCCCGCCTCGCGGATATAGAAACGCAGCCCCTCGTGCTGGCTCCGCACCGCGCTCACCACCGGCGGCAGCAGATGCCCGATCGCCGTCGCCCCCCCGCCCACCCGGATCATGCCCCGCTCCAACCCCACCAACTGCCGAACCGCCTCCCGGGCCTCGTCCGCCCGGCGCACCGCCGCCCGCGCGTGTTCCAGGAACACCCGCCCCGCCTCCGTCAGCTCCACCCCCGTCCCCGTCCGGTGCAGCAGCGACGCCCCGACCTCCCCCTCCAGCTTCTTGAGCATCGCCGACAGCGCCGGCTGCGTCACCCCGAGCGACTCCGCCGCACGGGTCATGTGTCCCGTCGTCGCGATCGCGATGAACTGCCGCAGCGGAGTGAGTTCCACTCCGGATCCTATCGGCAATTTTCGCCGGATCTGGGTGCTCCGCGGAGGGGAGGAGAATCGGGCGGGCCCACTCGCTCGAAGCATTGCCGTCTACTCAACCGCCGGGCTCAAACGCCCGCTCCGCTCTACAAGGCCCCCCGGCCAAGGAGTCAACCATGCTTGCTTGGGCTCTCGTCTTCCTCGTCGTTGCTCTGATCGCAGCGGTCCTCGGGTTCAGCGGCCTCGCCGGCACCGCGAGCACCATCGCCTGGATCCTGTTCGTCGTCTTCCTCATCCTGTTCGTCGTCTCGCTCGTCATGCGGTCCGTCCGCGGCGGGCGCGGCACGACCGCCCTGCGTCCTTGACGGCCAAGGCGAGAAAGCCCGACGGGGGTGGGCGTGGGCGCTGACGCAACCAACGCGGGCGACCGGGGACGCGCGAGCCCCGGTCGACCCGCTGTTTCTCAGCGCTGGCCCGAACTCGGGCGCAGCGACGCCATCCGCTGCGGCCTCGACCGCGCGGCCCTGATCGCCACGGTCATGGAGCGCTACGGACGCCGCCGCGACGCCGTCGAACGCGACGTCGACGACTTCCTCCGCGCCGTCGCCGCGCCTCAGCCCCCTCTCGGATCCTGACCCGCCCCCTCCGCCGCCCGCAGCACCAGCGCGGTGTTCTTGGCCCCGAACGCCAGGCAGTTCACCAGCACCGTCCGCTCCTCCGCGCTCCGGCCGAGCGTCCGCGCCCGCAGCGGCGTGCAGTCCAGCCCGCACGCCGGGTCCGGCTCCCGCAGGTTGACGGTGGGGGGGCAGAACGGCTCGCCCCCCGTCAAGGCCGCCAGGCTCGCCACCGCCGCCGCCAGACCGCTCGCCCCCTGCGGGTGCCCGATCGCCCCCTTCACGCTCGTCCCGATCAGCCGACCCGCCTGCGCGCCGAACGCCAGGCGCACCGCCCGGGCCTCCTGCTCGTCGTTCAGCCGTGTCCCCGTCCCGTGCAGGTGGATCAGCCCCACCCCCTCCGGCCCGAGCCCCGCGTCCTCCAGCGCCAGGCGCATCGCCCGGACGCACTCCGTCATCGCCGGGTCCGGACGCACCCGGTGGTACGCGTCGCACGTCTGCCCCACCCCCAGCACCTCGCCGAGCACCGGCGCCCCCCGCGCCTCCGCGTGCGCCCGGCGTTCCACCACCATCGCCCACGCCCCCTCGCCCAGCACGAACCCGTCCCGCGTCGCGTCGAACGGGCGGCTCGCGCCCGCCGCCTCCTCCGGCGTCGAGCACCGCCGCGTCGAGATGACCTTCAGGTGCTCCATCCCGATCAGCGTCTCCGCCCGGACGTGCGCATCCGCCCCGACCACCACGCACGCCTCCGGCGCCCCCGCCCGCTCCGACCGGAGCAGGTCCACCGCGTGCGCCAGCGCGTCCGACGAACTCGCGCACCCGTCCGAGACGCACAGCGACGGGCCCCGCAGCCCCAGCCGGATCGACAGCTCCCCCGCCAGGTTCCCGTGCGTCGCGTTCGTGATCGTCCAGAGGCTCGTCCGCCCGCCGGCGTGGTAGCTCGCGGCCTGGTCGAGCGTGAAGTCGATCCCGCCCCCGCCCGTCCCCAGCAGCAGCCCCACCCGCCGGCTCGGCCCCGGGTCGTCCCCCGCCGCCCGCAGCGCGGCGGCGAGGCAGGCCTGCGTCATCGCCTCCCGGGCCGCCGCGAAGGCCATTGGCACCAGCCGCGGCAGCCGGGCGGCCTCCGCCTCGGGCACCGCGGAAAGCGGATCCCAGGCCTCGCAGGTCGCCGCGGCCGTGGAACGCATCTGCGGGTGCGAGAACCCGAGCAGGCGCGTCCCGCTGGCGCCGGCGCGGAGGGCGGCCCGGAACGCCGGGACGCCGATCCCGATCGGCGTGACGGCGCCCAGGCCGGTGATCACGGGGGGGAGGCGGTCGGAGGTGGTCGGAGGCACGTAGATCCCTGGAGAAGGAGGTCCGCCCGACACGGTACCCGAACGCCCGGCGAGCGGTGCGGGTGCGGGGGCGGTATCCTCCGGGCGATGCGATGGACGGCGTTGATCCCGGTGGTTCCCCTGGCGTTCGCGTGCGGCGCCGCGTGGGGGCAGGCGCAGGAATTCCGGCTCGGCGACGAGGGCTGGGCGCAGGTGGAAGCGCCCGAGCCCGGCTCGGACGCGGCCGTGATCGCCGAGGCCCGCCGCCACGTCGCCGAGGGGCGTCCGGATAAGGCCAAGCGGATGCTGAACCGCTGGATCGAGGAGCACGAGCGGACGGACAACCCGTACCTGCCCGAGGCGTACCTCGTCCGCGGCGACGCGTGGGTCGCCGACGACAACGAGTACGAGGCGCTGTACGACTACGAGACGGTGATCAACGACTTCCCGGCCTCGCCGGCGTTCCCGGAGGCGATCGAGCGGGAGTACGAGATCGGGCGGGCCTACGTGAACGGGCTGCGCCGGAAGATCTGGAAGTGGTCGCTGCTGCGGCTGGACAGCGCCGTCGGGCTGGGCGAGGAGCTGCTGATCCGGGTGCAGGAGCGGATGCCCGGATCGCGGCTGGCGGAGCGAGCGGCGCTGACGCTGGCGGAGAACTACTACCGCCGCCGGCAGATGCGCCTGGCGAGCGAGATGTACGGGATCTACCTGGCGAATTTCCCGCAGACGGAGCGGCGGGAGGAGGCGCAGCGCCGGCAGATCTACGCGAACGTCGCCCGGTTCAAGGGCCCGCGGTACGACGCATCGCCGCTGATCGAGTCCGAGGCGCTGATCCGCCGCTTCCAGGCCGAGCACCCCGCCGAGGCCGAGGCGACCGGGATCAACCAGGGGCTGCTGGTGCGGATCGATGAGTCGGCGGCCCAGCAGGTGCTGGAGACGGCGCGGTGGTACCTGCAGGTCGCGGACGAGCCCTCGGCGCTGTTCACGATGCGGCGGCTGCTCCGCAAGCACCCGGAATCGGCGGCGGCGCAGGAGGCCTACCGGATCATGGTGGACCGGGGCTGGGCGGAGCCGCCGCCCGAGGAGCCCGACCCGGATGTCGAGGCCGGCGCCGCGTTCGGCGTGGGAGCGGATGCCGAGGCGCCCGAGGAGGCGCGGCCGTGAGGCGGGGCTTTGCCGTTCTGATGGGGTGCGCGGGGGTCGCGGCGGGCGCCGCGGGGTTCGGGTGCGCGAGCGACCCGTCGCGGGGGTACTCGCTGGCGCCGGTGCACGACACGTCGATCGAGACGGTCGGCGTGGCGATGTTCGAGAACCAGACGTTCCGCCCCGGCCTGGGCCCGCAGATCACGGAGGCGATCGCGAAGGCGATCCAGCGCGACACCCCGTGGCGTCTGGCGGACCCGGACGTGGCGGACACGGTGCTGACGGGCACGATCCGGAACGCGGACCTGAACCGGCTCTCGCAGGCGCCGGTGAGCGGGCTGGTGCTCGAGGCGGCGTACCAGGTGACGATCGACTTCGCGTGGGTGGACGGGGCGACGGGGCGGCGGCTCGCGGAGCGGCAGGGGCTGACGGCCGCGGACATCTTCGTGCCCGCGCGGGGCACGAACGAGCGGCTCGAGGTCGCGGAGCGCGAGGTGGTGGACGAGCTGGCGACGGCGGTGGTGCGCGAGCTGCGGTCGGCGTGGTAGGGCGGGCGAGGGAGGGTGGGGGGTGGGATCGGGCGGGGGCGGGTGCCTCAGCGGGGCGTGCGCGGCGCGTGGAGCGCAAACCGAAGGGCGGCGGATCGCGTACGGTCGCGGTAAGGACCACGCGTGGGCGGGGAGCGCCGGCGCTGGGCGTCCCGGAGGGCGTCTGCGCCTACGCTAGCGAGCCCCCCGGGAGCGGGTTCCGGGACCCTCGGACCACCTCCCGAAACGGCTCCGAACGCAGGAGCGAACCGGACAAGCAATGCACAGAGCCCTCTTGAAGCGTTTGGGCCTGCTGAAGGGCGAGCCCGACGGGATGTCGTGGGACGCCGGCGCGGTGGCTTTCGCGGCCGAGCCGGGGCGGAGCCGCGGCCCGGAGAATGGTTCCGAGGGCGGCAAGCCCGGCCCGCGGGGGGGGCGGAACGGGCGTCCCCCGCAGGGCCCGCAGCAGCCCGGGACGGGCCCGAGCCGCGGGCTGTTCGGGTTCATCACGCTGCTGCTGCTCGGCGTGCTGCTGATCATGTTCGTCTCGAACGCGGGGATGAACAGCAACCGGATCAGCATCGACGACCTGGTGCGTCACATCGAGCAGGGGGAGATCGACGGCCCGGTCACGATCCGGGAGACCGAGATCGAGGCCCGGGTGGCGCAGTCGGAGGTGAGCGACGGGCAGCCGGTGCTGGTGCGGGTGCAGACGAACTCGGCGACGCGGGCGTCCTACGCGGAGCGCGTGCACGAGGCGGTGCGGCGCGCCCCGGCGGACTCGCGTCCGGACGTGTTCAGCCCGGCGCCGTCGGGGTGGGTGCAGGCGGTCTGGGTGTTCGGTCCGTTCATCCTGCTGCTGCTGCTGCTGTGGTTCCTGATCTCGCGCGGCGTGCGCGCCGCGGGCGGCGGGGCGGGGATGCTGGGCAGCTTCGGCAAGAGCCGGCACAAGACGATGACCAAGGAGATGACCGGGATCACGTTCAAGGACGTGGCCGGCATCGACGAGGCGAAGGACGAGGTCACGGAGATCATCGAGTTCCTCAAGAACCCGAAGCGGTTCACGAGGCTCGGGGGCCGGATCCCGCGGGGCGTGCTGCTGATCGGCGAGCCCGGGTGCGGGAAGACGCTGCTGGCGAAGGCGGTCGCGGGCGAGGCGGGCGTGCCGTTCTTCTCGATCTCGGGGTCGGACTTCGTGGAGATGTTCGTGGGCGTCGGCGCGAGCCGGGTGCGCGACCTC
>CAYMFP010000216.1:0-5527 GCA_964389385.1 uncultured Phycisphaeraceae bacterium
CCCCGAACACCCGTCAACCATGTCCTCGGGCGCAACAGTGGGGTGGGGTAGGGGTGGGGAGCAGCAGAACTCGGTACGGCAGAACAGCCGATCCGCCGCTCTGCGTGCTTGCCTACGCGCCGGCGCCGACGGGCTCTTCCGCCCCGGGCGCGGGGGCCTGCTCGGTGGCCGCGGGCTTGGGGCGGATGATGACGGTGAAGCTCGGGCGCCCGCCGTGGTACTTGCGGAAGGTCTCCTGCAGCTCCTGGCGGGTGATGCCGCCGAGGAGTTCCGGCGTGTCGAGCAGGACGTCGATCTCGTCGCCGCGGTAGTCCTTCGAGGCGAGGTAGTCCGACCAGAAGCCGGGCTGCTCGGTGGCGTCCTCGAAGCTCTTGATCTGCTGCCGGACGGCGATCTCGAGTTCCTCCTCCGTGACGCCCTCGGCGGCGAGGGCGTCGAAGACCTCCTGGATCGAGCGGGCCAGGCGCTCGGCGTTGTGGGGGTCGGTCGGGGCGAGGCTGAGCATCATGCCGTAGCCGGGGAAGGCCTCGGCCGGCACCTGGTAGGCGCCGATGGAGTAGACGAGCCCTTCCTCCTCGCGGATCTTCTTGAGCATCCGCGTGCTGGCGATCTGGGCCGCGACGTCGAGCACGCGGCGGTCGCGGACCTCCTCGCGGTCGGCGGCGAAGAAGCCGGAGATCACGGCCGCCTTGTCGGCGGTCTGGGTGTCGATCACGATCTCGGAGCGGATGTCCTCGTCCGGGCGGGGCACGTCGCGGAGGCGGTCGAGCGTCGCCGCGCCGATGCGCTCGCGCTTCGGGAGGGAGCCGATGTAGCGGGCGACGAGGTCGAAGGCGGTGTCGCGGTCGATGTCGCCGACGACGGAGACCTCGATCGGGGCCGTGCGGACGAGCTGGTCGAGCCACGCCTGCGCGCGCGAGGCCTCGGCGGCGCGGATGTGCTCGCGGGTCGCGGGGCGGAGGCGCGGCTCGGACTCGGGGGCGATCGCCTCGCCGAGGGCGCGGCGGATCATCAGGCGCGGGTCGCGCTCCTCGGCCTCCATCTGCTGGAGCCGGGCGGTGCGCCACTGCTCCACGGCGACCTCGTCCACCCGCGGCTCGGTCAGCAGCAGGTAGGCGAGCTTGAGGCCCTCCTCCAGGTCGTCGGGGTGCCCGGTGACGGTGAGGGTCATCGTGTCCGTGCCGGCGGCGCCGGAGACGCTCGCCTTCACGCCGCTCATCAGGCGGACGATGTCGGCGTTGCGGAGGTTCCGCGTGGTCGGGCGCGACCAGGCGGTCGCGGCGGCCTCGGCGATGCCGCGGGTCTCGCCCGTCTCCTGGATCGCCCCGCCGGCGAGGGTGATCCGCACGGTCGCGACGTTCTCCTGCCGGTCCATCGCGCGGTGGTGCACGCGCACGTCGTTCGAGAGCCACGCCGACCAGACGCCCGAGACCGGGTGCTGGCTCAGCTCGGCGACCTTGCCCGCGGGCGGCGCCTCGGGCAGCAGCGACTCGGCGCGGGCCTCCTCCGCCTCGGCCTCGGGGCGCGAGCGGATCAGGCTCTCGCCCGCGGCGAGCAGCTCCTCCTCCGTCGGCACGCCGGCCGAGTCCGGGAGCTGCACGAGCACCGCGACCTCCTCCTCGCCGAACGCGCCGGCGAAGGCGGCGTTCACCTCGTCGAGCGTGATCGTGGGGAGCAGGCGGCGCACGATGTCCAGGTCCTGCTCGGCGCTGGTCAGGGCGTCCCCGGCCCCGATCGCCCGGCTGATCTGGCCCACGCGGGCGCGGGAGATCATCGTCCCGGCGCGGGCCGCGGCCTGCTCGAGCTGCGCCGTCAGCGCCCGCTTGGCGTCCTCCAGCTCGCCCTCGCCGAAGCCGTGCAGGCGGGCCCGCTGCACCTCGGTGATGAGCTGCTGGAGCATCGTCCGCCAGGCGTCGGGCCGCCCGGTCGCCTGGGCCTGCGTCCACCGCATGATGCCGAAGGCGTCCTGGCTCCCCATCCCCACGCCGAGGGCCTCGAACGAGCCGCCCGAGACCTTCGCCTGCATCCGCGTGTTGAACGCGACGCTGGCGAGCCCGTCGACGACCGCCTTGCGCAGGTCCCCCCACGTGCGGGTCGCCCCCTCGGGCTCGGCGATCCGCAGCAGCCCGACCGAGGCGACGCTCAGCTCCGGGTCGTGCGTCACGATCGCCCGCAGCGCCTCGTACGGCTCGATCCCCACGTCCCGCGGCTCCGGGCGCGCCCCCCGCGCCGGGAGGTCGCCGAAGGCCCGCTCGATCTGCGCGACGACCTCCGCCGGGTCCGCGTCGGCCGCGACGATCAGCGTCATGTTCGACGGCGTGTACCACCGCTCGTAGTACTCGCGCACCAGCTCGGGCGTGAAGCCGCGGATCGTCTCCTCCGTGCCGATCGGCAGGCGGCGCCCCAGCGTCGAGCCGGGCGCGATCTGCCGGAGCAGCTCGTCCGTCACCCGCTGCTGCGCCCCCTTGCCCGTCCGCAGCTCCTCGAGCACCACGGCCTTCTCGGCCTCGATGTCCTCGGGGTCCAGGTTCAGCCCGCCGGCGACGTCGCGGAAGAAGCGGAGCCCGTCGGCGAGCGTCTGCGCGTCCGCCCGCGGGAGCTGGAGGATGTACGTCGTCTCGTCGAAGCTCGTGTACGCGTTCTGGTCGCGCCCGAAGGTCATGCCCATCCGCTCGAAGAAGCGGATGACGTCGTTCTTCTCGAAGTTCTCCGAGCCGTTGAACGCCATGTGCTCGAGGAAGTGGGCGATGCCCCGCTGCTCCTCCGTCTCGTTCAGCGACCCGGAGTGCACCCGCAGTTGCACGTGCGCCTGCCCCGCCGGGTTCGGGTGCCGCAGCACCACGTAGTCCAGCCCGTTCTCCAGCGTCCCCGTCACCAGCGCGGGGTCGGCCGGCAGGGGCTGGGCGAGGTCGATCTCGGCCGGCGCCCCCACGGGGGCGACCGGAGCGGCCGGGGCGGCCAGCGCCGGGGGCAGACCGATGGCCAGCCCGGCCAGGGCGGCGAGCGCGAGCGAGCGGCGGTACGGCATGGATCCTCCCGGTGGGGCCCGACGCGGCGCTCGCGACGGGGAGCGGTGGGGTGGTGCGGCGGGGCGCCGCGTTCACTCGTAGCGGCGGAGGCCGGTCCAGGTTCTCCCGGAGGCAAGACTACGAGCGCCGGCGTCCCGAGGCGCGACCGGTGGTTCAGCCGCCGGACCCGGCCTCCGCCGGCTCCGGACCGGGACGGGCGCGGTCCGCCCGCATGTAGAAATGCACGGCCGTGTTCTTGTACACGTGCGTTTCCGGGCCTTCCGCGTTCGGGAAGCTCAGGTCCGCCGGAACCCTGGTCGCCCCGGGGTGCGCCGCGGCGAGTTCGGCCTCCAAGGCGTCGATCGCGTCCAGCTCGGCCTCGTCCGAGTCCGCCGCGATCACCTCCCGGCGCTTCGGACGCCCCGCTTCTCCCCCGCCCGCCCGGCCCTTGCCGCCCCGCCCGTCCTTCCCCCGGCGGGCCGGCGGGGTCGGCTCGGCCCCCTCCGGCAGCACCAGGTGCCAGAACGGCCAGGGGGTCCGCAGGAGCAGATACCCGGTGTCGTCGAGCATCCCGATCAGGCGCTCGGCCTGCCGGCGGACCCGCTCCCACCCCTCCCGGTCCTTCACCAGGGGGTAGGGGGGGTCCATCATCACGATGTGGACCGGGCGGGGGCAGCGGCTGAGGGCCGGCGTCCCGAGGGCGTCGCCGACCACGACCTCGCAGACGTCGCCGGCCCCGAGGCGGTCGACGTTGCCCTGGAGGATCTGGGCGACCCGGCGGTTCTGCTCCACGAGCACGACCCGCGAGGCCCCGATGGAGGCCGCCTCCAGCCCGAACGACCCCGTCCCGGCGAAGCAGTCGAGCACGGCGGCGTCGACGAAATGCTCGCGGAGGAGGTTGAAAAGGCTGGTGCGGACGCGGTCCGGGAGGGGGCGGGTGGTCAGCCCGGGGGGGGAGTCGAGCCGCCGGGACCGGTATTTGCCGCTGATGATGCGCACGGAGGAGGGAAGGGGGCGGGGCGCGAGGAATCAATGGGTCGTGGGCGGAATGGACTCGGAGGGGACATCCACCATAGGGTGTCCTCCGTACCCAAGGTCAGGGGACGACCCCGGGTTGCGGTGACCCGAGGGAGCCCCCGGGTTACAGGCACCATCTTTGAGCCTGCTGGTGCTACCGGACCTTTGATGTGCTTTGAACTGGCCGCGCTCTAACGGATTTCGCCGCCCGCATCGTTCGAGACCCTGCTTTCCGAGGTAACCTATCACGGGAGCCCTCATCCTGTGGGACGAGGGCGCAACTTCCGGGCCCGGCACGGACAGCCGGAGCGAATGGGAGTCTGACCGGGTAGGCCTCGACCGGGACCGGGCGAGGGCGAGGAGGACCGATGACTACGACTTCCGCGCATCCTTTCTTCCACAGCCTCAACGTCTCGTCGGCGATTTCCGAGGCGTTGAGTGCGCTCCCCGCTGTGGCGACGATCGACTGGGGCGACCGCGCCGCCCAGTGCCTGACCTTCATCGCCGATGAAGCTCGGGTCTGCATCATCCTGGGCACGGTGGACGGGAGCGGCTCGCTCCTCGGGCAGGAGGCGGCCGGCGTCGCCATCGCCCCGCCGCGCCGCCGGGTCGCGGGCGAAGCCGCCGCGCGTCCGGGCATGGGGGCTGCGGGCGCCGGCCCGAGCACCTCGCTCGAGCACGAGACGGTGCGGACGCTCGAACTCACGCTCCGCAGCAAGGCCGAGCGCCTCGGGCACCTCGGCTTCCGCCCGAGCGAGCAGATGCTCCAGCGTGGCGTGGTGGCGCCGATCGCCCGCCTGATCGAGGGGCAGGATTGGCGCTCCGGCCCGCTCGGGCAGCTCTGGAGCGGGCTGGGCGTCGGGGATCTCGTCGTCGGGCTGCACCGCCTCGGCGGGACGGAGCCCGGGCGCGTGCTCTACGTCCAGGTCGGCATGCCGGGGGACGAGCGGGTGCAGGTCCAGCACGTCGGGCTGCTGCGGGCGGTGATGCCGCTGCTGCTCCGCCGGGCGCTGCTGGCGATCGGCCCGCGCCGCAGCACCACCAGCCGCTGGCTGACCAGCCGCGAGCAGCAGGTGCTTGAGGAGCTGAAGCTCGGCAAGAGCGTGCGGCAGATCGCCGAGCAGCTCGAGCGCAGCCCGCACACGGTGCACGACCACGTCAAGAGCCTGCACCGCAAGCTGAACGCCTCGAGCCGGGGCGAACTCGTCGCCCGGGCCCTGGGCTACCTCGACGAGGCCGGGACCGTCTACGACGAGCCGGCCGCCGCCGTCGCCCACGAGGAGGACGGGATCATGACCCTCTTCGGGACCGGGCAGCCGCAGCAGCAGGCGCAGCCCGCGGGCGGGCAGCCGAGCCCGCAGCAGGCGCACCAGCCGACGATCGGGCAGGGGCAGACGGCCGGCCCGGCGGGAGAGACCCGCCCCGGGCAGCAGAAGGCCCAGCCGCTGCACCGCCCGGACGTGATCGTCCCGAACCGGATGGGGCAGCCCTCGCAGTACTGA
>CAYMFP010000217.1:0-5517 GCA_964389385.1 uncultured Phycisphaeraceae bacterium
GGGGTGGGGTGGGGTGGGGGCAATGAAAAACCCGCGGACGGGTCCGCGGGTTCTGGTCTGTCGTCGCTGGGGATCCGGGCCGGGCCCGGTCCGATCACTCCGCGGCGCTCTGCGCCGGCTGGCGCTTCGCGGCCGCCTCGGCCTCGACGTGCTTGAGCCCGCGGCGCTGGTCGCGGAGGCGGCGGCTCTTGCCGACGCGGTCGCGGAGGTAGTAGAGCTTCGCCCGGCGGGCGTCGCCGCGGCGGACGACCTCGATCTTGGCGATGAACGGGCTGTTGATCGGCCAGACGCGCTCGACGCCCATGTTGTCGACGATGCGGCGGACGCGGATCGTCTCGTTGATGCCGCGGCCGGAGCGGGCGATGAGGACGCCCTGGTAGACCTGGATGCGTTCCTTGTCGCCCTCGACGATCCGGGCGTGCACGTTGATCGTGTCGCCGATGGTCAGGAGCGGCAGGTCGGTCTTCAACTGGCCGTCGTTGATGCTCTCGAGGATCTGCTGCGTGCCCATGGCGTCTTCCGATCTGGCCCGTCCGGGGAAGCGTGTGCAGGAAATAGGTACAGCGCCCCCTCCCCGAGGGCGGTCGCAAGGATAGGCCGGGCAGCCGAGGCGGGACAAGCGGAGCAGCCGGTCCGCGGCGGCCGCCTTCCGGGGCCCCTCCGCATCCGCGCCGGGGGCCTCGGGCGGCTCGACTCGCCCGCCGGCCGGAAAGGAGGGCGGGCCCGGCCCCGCCGGACCCCGCCGGGCCGGGGGTGGCCCCGGTGCCGGGTGGTCAGGCGGCCGGGGCGACGGCCTCCCGGGAGGCCCCGCGGGCGGGCAGGCTCTCGAAGCCCTCGCGGAGCCAGGCGGTGGCGAGGGCGATGGCCCCGCGGGCGGCGCCGGTCGAGGCGAGGGCGTTGAGCATCACGAAGTCGTGGATCGTGCCCTGGAAGCGGGCGGCCGTCACGGCGACGCCCGCGTCGCGGAGCTTGTTGGCGTACGCCTCGCCTTCGTCGCGGAGGACGTCGGCCTCGGCCGTGATGACGAGGGCGTCGGGCAGGCCGCGGAGCTGCTCCGGCGTGGCGCGGAGGGGAGAGGCCGTGATCTCGGCGCGCTGCGCGGGGTCGGTGGTGTACTGGTCCCAGAACCACTGCATCGCGTCGCGGCGGAGGAAGTAGCCGGTCGCGAACTGGTGGTAGGAGTCGGTGTCGAAGTTCGCGTCGGTGACGGGGTAGAAGAGCAGTTGCCGGGCGATCGCCGGCCCGCCGCGCTGCTTGGCGAGGATGGCGACGGCCGCGGCCATGTTGCCCCCGACGCTGTCGCCCGCGACGGCGATGCGGCCGGGATCGAGGCGGTGCGCGGCGCCGCGTTCGGCGGCCCACCGGAGCGTCGCGTAGATCTCCTCGATCGCCGTGGGATACCGCGCTTCCGGCGAGGGCGTGTAGTTCGGGAAGACGACGGCGGCGTTCGTCCCGACGGCGAGTTCCCGCACGAGGCGGTCGTGCGTGTGCGCGTTGCCGAAGACCCACCCCGCCCCGTGGATGTAGACGATGACCGGGAGCACGCCGACGGCCCGCGGCGGGCGGACGATCCGCACCGACACAGAGCCCGTCGGGCCGCCGGGGATCGTGAGGTCCTCGACGTCCGCCTCGGGCCGGTCGGCGGCGCCGGACTGGACCTCGTCGACGGCGGCGCGTCCCTGCTCGACCGGGATCTGGAAGAGGAAAGGCGGCTTGGACGTCGCCTCGGCGAAAGCGCGGGCTTCGGGTTCGAGATGGACTGCGGTCGACATCGGTCTTCCTTTCCGGAGTGCTTTCTTACGGACACCCGGGAAAGGCCCGATATTCGCGTCGGCGGCCGCGAGCCGCGTTCGCACGCCGTTCGGAGGCGCGTCGCCGGCTAGACCCGCGACTCCGGCGGGAGCAGGTCCGGGCGCCGCTCGCGGGTCCGGCGGAGCATCTGCTCCAGCCGCCAGCGGGCGACGGCGCCGTGGTCGCCGCTGAAGAGGACGTCCGGAGCGGCCCGCCCCTCCCAGACGCGGGGGCGCGTGTAGTGGGGGCAGTCGAGCAGGCGCGTCCCCGGCGCGACCCCGAGTTCCCGCCAGACCCGCTTCGGGACGGGCGTGCCGGCGGCGTCGTGCGTCGGCGCGGGGGAGAACGAGTCCTGCCCGGCCGACTGCTCGTCGCCGAGGGCGCCGGGGAGGAGCCGGCAGACGGCGTCGATGAGGACCACCGCCGCGAGTTCGCCGCCGCTGAGCACGTAGTCCCCGAGGCTGATCTCGAGCGGGGCGAGCGCCTCGACGACGCGCTCGTCGATCCCCTCGTAGTGCCCGGCGATGATGAGCAGGCGTTCTTCACGGGCGAGTTCCTCGACGAGGGGCTGGTCGAGGCGCACGCCCTGCGGCGTCATGAGGATGCGACGGGCGGGGCGGGGGTCGCTCGCCTCGACGGCGCGGACCGCGTCCCACACGGGTTGGCACATCATCACCATGCCGGGCCCGCCGCCGAAGGGGCGGTCGTCGGTCTTCTGGTGGCGGTCGGCGGTGTGGTCGCGGATGTTCGTCGCGTGCCACTCGACGAGCCCCGCCCGCCGCGCGCGGGCGGGGATGGAGAGCCCGAGCGCGGCCGGCGGCTCGCTCGCGAACATCTCCGGGAAGGTCGTCAGCACGTCGATCCGCATCGCCATGCGGGGACGGTAGGGGAAGAGGGCGCCGGGCAGATCCGCGGCCGGCCGCCCGGGGCGGGCGGTCAGGGCGGCGGGGCGTCCTCCTCCGGTTCGCCCGCGGGGAGGGCGAAGCAGACGCAGGCCCCGCCCTGCTCGGAGGCCTCGATCCAGATGCGCCCGCGGTGGGCCTCCACGATCCGCCGGCAGGAGGAGAGCCCGATCCCGCTCCCCTCCACGGAGCCCTCGAGCCCGAGGCGCGTGAAGGGCTCGAAGACGCGCCCGCGGTCGTGGTCCGGCACGCCGATCCCGTTGTCCGCGACGCGGACGAGCCAGGCGTCGCCGAGGCGTTCGGCCGTGACGCGGACGATCGGGCGGTCGCCCGCCGGCACGAACTTGACCGCGTTGTGCACGAGGTTCTGGAGGAGCTTGATCATCTGCGCCGCGTCCGCCCGCACGACGGGCAGCGGGCCGCGGAGCACGACCGCCCCCCGGTCCTCGATGACCTGCCGGAGGGCGTGCAGCGCGTCGTCGAGCGCCGCGTCGAGGCGCACCAGCTCGAGCGGGGCCTTGAGGCGCCCGGCCCGGCTGAACTCGAGCAGGGCCTCGATGAGGCGCTGCTGGCGGTCGGCGCCCTCGACGATGTACGCGAGCGCGCGGTCGGCCTCCTCGTCGAGCTTGCCCGCGTAGCGCAGCTGCAGCAGGCGGGCGAAGCCGCTCATCGCGCGCAGCGGCTGCTGGAGGTCGTGGCTCGCGGCGTAGGCGAAGCGCTCCAGGTCCTGGTTGGTGCGCTCCAGGTCGTGCAGCGCCGCCTGGAGGCGCTCTTCGGCGCTGACCCGGTCGTGCACGTCGGTGCAGGCGCCGACCCACTCGACGGCCCCGCCCTCCTCGGCATCGGGCACCGGCGCGGCGCGGGCCTGCACGTGGCGGTACCCGCGGTGCCGAACGCTCCAGAGGCGGTAGGTCGCCTCGTACGCGGCGCCCGAGCGCACCGCCGTGCTCCAGCTCTCCAGCACGCGGGACCGGTCCTCCGGGTGCACCGCGCTGATCCACCCCGTGCCGCGGTGCTGCTCCCAGCTCTGCCCGGTGTACGCCTGCCAGGCCGGCTGCTGCGTGACGAACCGCCCCTCCTCGTCCGCGACCCAGACCACCTGGCTCATCGCCGACAGCAGCGTGCGGTAGCGCTGCTCGCTCGCCCGCAGCGCGGCCTGCGCCTCGCGCCGGGCCGTCACGTCCGTCGCGACGATGAGGTACCCCCCGAACCGCCCCCCCTCCGCCGTCCGCGGCTGCGCGTCGATCGAGAGCCAGAGTTCGCGCCCGTGGCGGGTGCGGCAGGGCAGCTCGGCCTCGAAGGCGCGCTGCGCCCGCACCTCCTCCCGCATCGCCGCGAGCCGCCGGTCGCCCCGCTCCCCGCACAGCAGCGCCCACGGCTCGAGCCCGACGATCTCCGCCGCCGGGTGCCCGGTCGTGCGCTCGAACGCCGCGTTGACCCACTCGCACCGCCCCCGCGCATCGGTGATGAGGACCGCGTTCGTCGTGCGGGCGGCGACCGCGGCGAGGCGGTCGGCCCGCTGCTGCGCCTCGTGCAGCTCCTGGATGTCGACGGTCGAGCCGACGTGCCCGAGCAGCTCGCCCTCCGGCCCCAGCCGCGGGCGGGCCCGGTCGAGCACCCACCGGTACTCCCCGTCGTGCCGGCGCAGGCGGTACTCGCAGGTGTACTCCCCCCCGGACGCGGCCGAGGCGCGGAACGCCGCACGCACACGCTCGCGGTCGTCCGGGTGGATGCCCTCGGCCCAGCCGAGCCCGCGTTCCTCCTCCAGCCGGCGCCCGCGGAACTCCAGCCACGGGGGGCTGAAGTACTCGACCAGCCCGTCGGCGCCGCTGACCCAGATCATCACCGGGGCCTCGCCGGCGATCATCCGGATGTGCCGCTCGCTCTCGCGCAGGTGCTCGCGGGCGAGGTGCTGGTCCGTCAGGTCCTCGCAGAAGCCGACCATCGAGGCGGGCCGCCCCGAGGCGCCGGGCACGGCGCGCCCCCGGACCCGCAGCCACCGGACCGCGCCGTCCGGGTGCTCCACGCGGTAGTCGCACCGGAAGAGCCCGCGCTCGCCCTCCAGCGCCTCGCGGATCTCCTTGCGGATCCGCTCGCGGTCCTCGGCCGGGACGCGCGAGCGCAGCTCCTCGGCCGTGCCGCGGAAGCACGCCGGGTCGATGCCGTGCATGCGGAGCAGGCGCGCGTCGCCCTGCACGGTGTCGGTCGCGAGGTCCGCGGTCCAGAGCCCGATGCCGGAAGCGTCCAGCGCCAGCTCGAGCAGCTCCGGGTCGAGATCGGCCGCGCCGATCGCCGTGGTCCGAGCGGTCTCGGACGCGTGCGGCCCGGTCTCGAAGCCGTTGCGGTAGCTTGACATACGAGCGTGCGCTCCGACGCCGAGAATACAGCGCCGGTGGCGGGATGGTAGGCGGGCGAACACCCCTGCCGGAATGGGCGGCTCGCCGCGGCCCGGCGCACGCCCCCCTTCGCTACAGTCCGCCCATGACCGACCCCGCCTCCCACACCCGCCCCGCCGATCCGCAGACGCCCGAAGAGGTCCAGGCGGCGGCCGAGCGTTTCCGAGACGATTACCGCGCCGTCCGCGACCAGGTCGCCCGCGCGGTGGTGGGGCACGGAGAGATCATCGACGGCGTGCTCACCTGCCTCTTCACCGGGGGGCACTGCCTGCTCGAGGGCGTCCCCGGGATCGGCAAGACGCTGCTCATCCGCACGCTCGCGCAGGCGCTGGCGCTGAGCTTCGGGCGCATCCAGTTCACCCCCGACCTCATGCCCGCGGACATCACCGGCACGACGGTCGTGAACGAGGTGCAGGGCGGGGGGGCGG
>CAYMFP010000218.1:0-5466 GCA_964389385.1 uncultured Phycisphaeraceae bacterium
GGTGGGGTGGGGTGGGGCCGCGGAATCCGCGGGCGGAGTTGACAATGCCGGTCACCCGCTGAGAATGGATCTCAACGATCCGAAGTCCGAGGCCGTCCGAGCGAGGTGTCGACCATGTCCGATCCGCGTCCGATCTCCCAGCGTCTCAAGGACGACAACTGGCGTCTGCACCAGATCGCCGAGCGCACCCCCGGCCCGGCGACGCTGATGCACGGCGAGGTGACGCGCGAGGTCTACGCCCGCCTGCTCCGCGAGACGCTGCCCGTGGCCCGGGCCCTGGACGCCAAGGTCCGCGCCGCCCGCGAGGCCGAGCCGCGTCTGCGGGAGCTGATCGCCGACGACCAGATGCAGGCCGAGAACATCGCGGCCGACCTCGCCTTCCTCGGCGAGTCCGCCGAGCCGCTCCCGATGGACGACCTCCCGCCCGGCACGCGCCGCCTGCTCGTCCGCATCGAGGAGCGCGGGTCCGACCCGTTCTGGACGCTCGGGATGCACTACGTCCGCACGGGGGCGACGAACGGGAACCACTACCTCGCCGGGCGCCTCCGCCGCGTGCTCGGGCTCGGCACGGAGGCCGACCGCCAGGCCGGCACGCGCTACCTCGACCCCTTCGGCACGCAGCAGCGTTTCGTCTGGGGCGCCTTCAAGACGACGCTGGACGCGATCGCCTTCACGGAGGAGGAGAAGGACCTCGTCTTCGAGGGCACGCGCGACGCGTTCCTCTACGCGATCAACCTCACCGAGGCCGAGCACCGCGCCGAGGAGGAGCTGCTCGCCGCCCACGCCGCCGGGCTGGACAAGGCCGAGTTCGACGCCCACCACGCCCCGGCCCACTGACTCCCGCTCGCCCCGGGTGCCACCGCTCCGGCTCGCCCAAAGGGCGAGGCGCAGCGGTGGCGAGCCGGTACTCTCTCCTGGGTGAGCATCCGCCGGAACGACTGGGGCGACGAGGAGATCCGAAAGGAGCTCCGCCGCCGTCCCGTCGACGGCCAGCTCCGCTACCTCACGTGCTCCTGCCGCCACCGGCTCCCCCTCTTCGGGAACGATCGGATCAAGCAGGTCTTCGTCGAGCGGCTGTACCACGAGCGGGAGCGCCACGGATTCGAACTCTGGGCCTGGGTGGTGATGGCGAACCACGTGCACCTGCTGCTCCGCCCGGCGCGCGGCGCGGACGTCCCCGGCATCCTGTGGTGCCTGAAGCGGTCGATCGCTTCTGAAGTCGTGGGGCGGTGGCGGGAGCTGGACGCGCCCGTGCTCCGCCGCATCACGGACAAGAACGGCCGCGCTCGCTTCTGGGATCCCGGCGGCGGCTACGACCACAACGTGATCTCGGCCGAGCGGCGGCGGCAGAAGGTGCTGTACATCCACGAGAACCCCGTGCGGAAGGGGATCTGCACGGAGCCGACGGACTATCCGTGGTCCTCGGCACGGTCGTACGCGGGGTGGGACGGGGCGTGGGCCATTGATGGGCGGGTGTAGTGCGGGGCGCGCCACCGCTGCGCCTCGCCCTGCAGGCGAGCCGGAGCGGTGGCACCCGGCGATTTGCGGCCTACCGCTCGATCTCCCCCTCGCTCGCCGCCACCACCGTGCAGACCGCCATGTCCCCGGTGACGTTGCAGCACGTCCGGCACATGTCCAGGATCCGGTCGATGCTGAAGATGATGCCGATCCCGGCGGCCATCACCTCGGCCGGGATCTTCACGCTCTGCATCACGATCACGAGCATGATGATCCCGACCCCCGGCACCCCGGCCGTGCCGATGCTCGCCAGCGTCGCCGTGAGCACGATCGTCAGCTGCTCGCCCAGCCCGAGCTCGATCCCGAAGAGCTGCGCGATGAACATCGTCGCCACGCCCTGGTAGAGCGCCGTCCCGTCCATGTTCACCGTCGCGCCGATCGGCAGGACGAAGCTCGCGACGTCGTCCCGGATCCGCAGGTTCTCCCGGCACACCTTCATCGTCACCGGCAGCGTCGCCGAGGACGACGCGGAGCTGAACGCCAGCAGCTGCGCCGGCGCCGTCGCGCTGAAGAACCGCCGGTACCCCACGCCCGAGCGGAAGATCGCCATCATCGCCGGGTAGACCCCGAAGAGCATGATCGCGATCCCGCCGATGACCACCCCCGCGTACTTGGCCAGCGAGCCCAGGATCCCGAGCCCCAGGTCCGCGACCACGAGCGTGATCAGCGCGAAGACCGCGTACGGCGCGAGCAGCAGCACCCACCGCACGATCCGCACGATCACGTCCGTCATCCCGTCGAAGAACGCGTGGATGATCCGCGCCTTCTCCCGGTCGATGCCCGTCAGCGCGAGCCCGACGAGCAGCGCCGCCAGCACGATCGGCAGCATGTCCCCGCGCGCGATCGCCTCGAACGGGTTCTTCGGCACGATGTCGAGCAGCGTCTGCCAGAAGCTCGGCGAACGCGCCGCGTCGATCTTCGACTGCGCCTCCCCCGCCCCGGCCGCCGCCAGCGCGTCCCGCACCGGCTCCGGGATGCCCGACCCCGGCCGGACGAGGTTCGCCAGCACCAGCCCGATCGTGATCGCCAGCGCCGTGGTGCACAGGTACAGCACCACCGTCTTGACCCCGATCCGCCCCAGCTTCGCCGCGTCCTTCACGCTCGCCACCCCCGAGATCAGGCTGAAGAGCACGATCGGCACCGCGATGAACTGCAGCCCCCGCAGGAACACGTCCCCCAGGAACCGCATCAGCCCGCGGGCGAACCGGGCGGCCCGGGCGAGCAGCGCCGGGGCCTCGTTCGCCGCCGCCGGCTCCAGCCCGAGCCCCTCGGCCTGCTCCGGCGTGAGCTGGTAGGGGTACCGCTCGCCGATGCCCGGAACATGCACCGGCGCCGTCGGAGACGCGTCCGAGCCCGGCGCGGCGTACGTGACCGGCTCGAGCTTCGGATCGAGGAACGCCCGCGGGTTCGTCACGCCGAGTTCGAACCACGTCCGCGGCGTCCAGAACGCGTTGATCAGCAGCCCGACGATCACGCCGAGCGCCAGCCCGATCAGGATCTGCCAGTGCAGCGCGAGCCCGCCCCCCCGGGGGCGGTCGGGGGCCGGGGACGCCGCGGGAGCCGGGACGACGGGGTCGCTCATGCCCGCAACATACCACCGCACGCCGCGCATCGGGGGGAGGCCGCGAGGCGCCGCCCGCTCCCCGGCGGAACGCGCTCCGCCGACCGCCGCATCCGGGAGCCGCGCGCCGGGCGACTACCCTTGCCCGTGCTCAGGTCCGTGAGTTCCAGCCGTGCCCGCTTCCGGGAGTGGAGGCGCCTCCGCCGCGAGCTGCCGCCGGAGGACCGGATCGACGCCTCCGCCAGGTCCCGGGGGGCCGCGGCGTCCGGGGCCGCGCGCCCCGCCCGGCGGCGCACGCGTTCCTTCGCGGCCCTGCTCGGCGACTTCCTCGGCCTCCTCCGCGGGCACCGGCTCTACCTCGCCGCCGCCCTCGGCACGCTCTCCGTCAGCACGCTCCTCGGGCTCTTCCCCCCGTACGCGACCAAGATCGTCGTCGACAACGTACTCGTCGACGAGCCCGGCCCGGACGCCCTGCCCGCCCCCCTCGTGGACGCGCTGCGCGCCCTCGGCGGCCCGGGCGACGTCCGCGTGACGCTCCTCTGGGCCGTCTCGATCTCCCTGGTCGCCGCCGCCGCCCTCTCCGCCGCCATCGGCATCTGGGGGCGCTGGCAGTCGACGCGCATCACCAAGCGCGTGCAGGTCGGGCTGCGCAAGCGCCTGTTCGAGCACGCCGTCCGCCTGCCCCTGCACCGCGTGCAGGAGCTCAAGAGCGGCGGCATCGCCAGCATCCTCCGCGAGGACGCCGGCAACGCGGGCGACCTCGTCTTCACGCTCATCTACAACCCCTGGCGCGCCGTCATCCAGCTCATCGGCACGCTCGTCATCCTCTCGTTCATCGACTGGAAGATGCTCGTCGGCTCGCTCGTCCTCGTGCCGATCGTCTGGCTGAGCCACCGCACGTGGATCGCCCGCATCCGCCCGATGTGGAGCGACATCCGCCGCTCGCGGCAGGCCCTCGACGCCCAGGCGACCGAGAGCTTCGGCGGCATGCGCGTCGTCCGCGGCTTCAACCGCGGCCAGGCCGAGGCCGCGCGCTTCACCAACCGCGGGCACTTCATGGTCCGCCAGGAGGTCGTCACCTGGTGGTGGAGCCGCCTGCTCGAGATCCTCTGGCAGGTGCTCATCCCCCTCGCCAGCGCCGGCGTCCTCCTCTACTTCGGCTACGGCGTGCTCAACGGCGAGCGCACGGTGGGGGACCTCACCGCCTTCCTCGGCTACCTGCTCCTCCTGCTCGGCCCGCTCGAGAGCCTCGTCACCAGCGCGACGAACGTCCAGAACCAGCTCGCCGGCCTCGACCGCGTGCTCGACATGCTCGAGGAGGACCGGGAGTTCGCGCAGACGCGGCCGACCCGCGCCCTCGCGCGCGACGAGGTCCGCGGCGCCATCGCCTTCGAGGGCGTCTGGTTCGCCTACCCCGCCCGCCGCCGCTCCGCCGCGCCGGCCGACGACCCCCAGGCCGCCGCCGACGGCGCGGCCATCGCCCGCCGCTTCGACGCCGACGCCCCCGCCCCCGGCGCGGCGGGCGGACCGCCCGACGCCGCCCCGCGCTGGGTGCTCCAGGAGATCGACCTCGACGTCCGCGCCGGAGAGACCATCGCCCTCGTCGGGCCCTCCGGCTCCGGCAAGACCACCCTCTGCAACCTCGCCGCCCGCTTCTACGACCCCGGCCGCGGGCGCATCACGCTCGACGGCGTCGACCTCCGCGAACTCACGCCCGACTCCTACCGCCGGCTCCTCGGCATCGTCGAGCAGGATGTCTTCCTCTTCGACGGCACCATCGCCGAGAACATCGCCTACGCCCGCCGCCACGCCACGCGCGAGGACGTCGAACGCGCCGCCCGCGTCGCCAACGCCCACGGCTTCATCTCCGAACTCGAGCAGGGGTACGCGACGCTCATCGGCGAACGCGGCGTCCGCCTCAGCGGCGGGCAGAAGCAGCGCATCGCCATCGCCCGCGCCGTCCTCGCCGACCCGAAGATCCTCATCCTCGACGAGGCGACCAGCAACCTCGACTCCGAGTCCGAACGCCTCATCCAGGCCTCCCTCGCCCGGCTCATGCGCGGCCGGACCTGCTTCGTCATCGCCCACCGCCTCAGCACCATCCGCCACGCCGACCGCATCGTCGTCCTCGAGCACGGGCGCGTCCGCGAGGTCGGCACCCACGACGAACTCATGGCCACCGACGGCCGCTACGCCGAACTCGTCCGCCTCCAGACCGAGGAGGCCCCCGACCCCCGCGCCGCGCCATCCCCGGCCGAACTCCGCGAGACCGGTCTCCTCTCCTGATATCCTCGGAGACGCCCCCGCCCGCTCCCGGTTCCCGGTTCCCGGTTCCCGGTTCCCGGTTCCCGGTTCCCGGTTCCCGGTTCCCGGTTCCCGGTTCCCGG
>CAYMFP010000219.1:0-5436 GCA_964389385.1 uncultured Phycisphaeraceae bacterium
CCCGATTCGCCTCGCACCTTCGCCCAGGTGCAGCTCGAGCAGTTCCGTCAGCCGCGCGTACTCCCCCTCATTCTTCGTGAGGACCACCACCTCCGCGAGCCCCGCCAGCTCCCGCAGCTCCGCCACCGCCTTCCCGGCGTCGTTGTCGAACTGCGGCAGGCGGTCCACCGGCAGCTCGATCCGCACGTCCGCCGACCCGGCGCCCGCCGAGAACTGGTTGATCTCGCACAGCGCGTGCAGGGCTTCCAGCCGCTTCAGCACGGCCGGCGGGCCCTCGATCCCCCGCGAATCGCTCACCCGCTCGTAGTACCCGCGGGCCTGCTCCACCACCTCCAGCGTCTCCGCCAGCACCGCCACGCACCCGCGCGGGAGCAGTTCGAGAAAGCTCACCGTCTTCTCGTCGCTGCGGACGAGGTCCTCCCGCACCGCGATCAGCTCGACCTCGTCGATCTTCCGATCGCTCCCCATCGTGTCGAGGTCGACCTCCGCGAGCCGGTCGACCTCGTCCCCGAAGAAGTCGAGCCGCACCGGCACGCCCGTCTCCCCGTGCCCCCCGGCCGGGGGGAAGACGTCCACGATCCCGCCCCGCACCGCGAAGTCCCCGGGCTCCTCGATCGCGTCCGACCGCCGGTACCCCGCCTCGGCGAGCCACTCGGCGAGCCTCGTCGGGTCCAGCCGGTCCCCGCGCCGGATCGTCCGCGAGAGGCTCTCCATCGCCCGCGGGTCCGGCACCCCCTGCATCAACGCCTGCACCGGCGCCACGACCACCGCGGCCCCGACCTCCCCCCCCTCGCCCCAGGAGATGACCTCGCGAACGGCCGCCAGCCGCGCCGCGAACAGCTCCAGCGCCACCGCCGATTCCCCCGGCAGCGCCTGCAGCGCCGGCAGCAGCACCGCCGGCACCGCGCCGTCGGTCATCGCCTGGATCTCGGCCTCGGCCTCGTCCGCGTCGTCGAGGTGGGCCACCACCAGCACGATCGGGCGTTTCAGACGCCGCGCCAGGGCCGCCACGACGAGGTTCGTGCTCGATCCCGCCGCCCCGGTCGCGACGGCCCGTCGTCCCGCCTCCAGCGCGCGCGCCAAATCCGCCACGGCACGGTCGCGCGAGATGCGTTGGATCGGGTCGATCGGCAGGGGCGATCCTCGGCGCACAAGGGCGCCTGCGCGGGCTCACGCCGGCGGGGCGGCTCGCGCTCCATCTGAATGGGCGATGTTAGGTCGAACGGTTCGCCGGCCGCCAAACCTTCGCCCTGAAGCGACCCTCGAAAGCTCCTCGTCGGACAAGGTTTCGAACTGCCACGAAGAGGGCTCCACCTTCCTGCGAACGAGCACGACTCCCCCAAAATGCACTTGATCGTCCGGAGCCGGCAGGTAGGTTCAAGGCGGTGCTCGTTGCACCGCGGCCCCGCTCCAGGCGGGCCGCAGCGAGAGAGACCCATGTCGTACAGAACTCTGCCGATCGCCGGCGCGGCGGTCGCGGGAACGGTGTGCGGGGCCAGCTCGGACCGGGAGCCCACGGTCGGAAGCGGCGTCTTCGCCGCGGCCGACCCCGACCGGGCCGAGCCGTGCCGCCGGATCTGAGCCTTCTCATCCCGGCTCCCCGCTGGTTGGGGCGCCGGGGTTTCCGATCGCCGCTGCTACTCGAACCGGACGTGCCCGCGCAGCTCGTCCAGCGTCTTCGGGCCGATCCCGCGCACCCGCCGGAGGTCCTCCAGCCGCCGGAACGGCCCGTTGGCGGCGCGCTCCTCGACGATCCGGCGCGCGATCTCGGGGCCGATCCGCGGCAGCAGTTCCAGCTCCGCCTGCGGCGCGGTGTTCACGTTGATGAGCACCCCGAGCCCCGGCGCCGCGGCCGCGGGAGGACGCGCCGGGGGCGCCGCCACCGACGGAGCGGGGTCCGGAGCCCGCGGGCGGGCGGGCACGGCCGCCGCCGGGGCCGGCTCGACCGGCGCCGGCACGGGTTCCGGCTCGGGCGTTTCGTCGGCTTCCTCGGCGGCCACGGTGTCCGGGGCGCCCGGCCCGTCGGGCCTGGCGCCCTCCCAGTCGTCCTCCAGAGCCGCCGCGAGCCGCTCGTGCAGCGCCGCGAGCCGGGCCAGCGCCTCGCCGTGCTCCGAGGCCGTCGCGGCCAACACCTCCCGCAGGGCCGCGACCTCCGCCGACAGGTCTCGCACGTCCCCCGGCGAGGCGGCCGGCGGCAGCGCCGCTGCGATCTCCTCCGGCGTCGGTCCGAGCGGCGGCAGCACCTGCGGCCCGGTCGGCTCCGGCATGACCAGCACCGCCCCGAGACCCGTCAGCACGCTCCCCGCCACCGCGCCCATCGCGGCCCACCCGTACGCCACCGAGCGTCGCACGCTCGGGATCACCCGGGCCTCCCCGGCCGGTCGTTCTCCCATACGGTCCCCCTCTCTCCGGATCAGCATACCGGTTCGGGGGGGATCCGCGGCAGAAAAATTTCGGGGCGAAGGTCAGAGCCGCTGGTGCTGCTTCAGGCTCTCGGGCGTCGTCTTCTGGCTCGCGGCCGCCCGCAGTTCCCGGAGGCGCGCGACCGCGGGCTTCGGATCCCCCGCCCCCGTCAGCAGCCCGCCGGAGGGCATCTCCCGCATCTTCGGCCCGTCGGCGAGTTCCTGCCAGACGACGTGGTCGACGTACGGCTTCGAGAGCGCCACGGCGAGGGCGCTCGTCAGCCAGTCCGCCTGCACGGTCGGGTTCCACGGGGCCCGCCAGTACCCCGCGGGCTGGACGGCGCCGTTCTCCCCGGCCGCGCGCCCGCTCGGGTCGATCGGCACGCTCGGGCACCCGACGCCCGTGAGCCCGATGGGGCGGTCGAGGGCCGCGTACCGATCGAGCATCGCGCTGAACTCCATGAGGTCGCGCGCGGACTGCCCGGGCTCGGCGCCGCCCATCTGCACGCGCAGCCCGAAGCCGTCCACCGGGATGCCCGCCTGGTTGATCATCTCCGCGTAGAGCATCGGGGGGAGGCTCTTGCGGTCGTGGGTGTAGAACTCGCCCCAGGGCTGGGTGAGTTCGACGTAGACGCGGGCCTGCGGGTGGAGCTTCTTGGCGGTCAGCACGCTGATCCGCGTCAGGTCCATCATCTGGTCGAAGTTCAGGTTGAAGTTGCTCGAGACGTGCAGCCCGCTGGTGACCACCCACCGCTGCACCGTCCGCCGGTACCGCGTGATGACCGCCCGCAGGTGCTCGTAGACCAGCTCGCGCAGCGTCTCGTAGTCGTTCTCCCAGATGTAGACCCAGTCCGGCACGTTCCCCGGTCGGAAGTCGATGACCGGTCCGGCCGCGACGGGCAGCCGCGCCTTGCGCACGGCCCACTCGATCCACCGGTCCGTCTTCTCGAAGCTGTACTCGCCCTCCTGCGGCTCCATGTCCACCCAGCGCACGGGCATGGTGATGAAGTCCACGGTGCCGGGCAGCGCGTTCTGCAGCGGCTCGGCGAAGAGCTGCGGGGAGACCGCGCAGCCCACGCCCGGGCGCCCCGGGATCACCACGCCGGTCCGGTGGCTGGTGACGACGGGCACCGGGCGGTCGTTGACCGTGTGCCGGATGTCCGGGGAGGCCTCGATCGTCCGCTCGTAGATCCGCCCGGCCGCGCGGTCCGCGAAGTCGCGGGCCGCCGCGTGCAGCGTCAGCCGCTCCCCCGCGTCGATCGCCAGCCAGAGCGCCCGCATGGCGAGGCGGTCGGCCTCGGGGCTGAAACCGAACGTCTGCGGCGTCGCGCCGTGCCGCTGGGCCACCAGGGCGTCGGTGAAGGTGAGGCGGGCGGACTCGAAGAGCCGCATGAGCGGCGCGTCGCTCGGCAGGTCCGTGAGCTGCCACTCCTCCAGCGCGTTCAGGAAGAGCATGATCCGCGCTCGGGCCAGCTCCAGGTTCAGCAGGTACGGCTGGTCCCGGTCCGGCAGCAGGCACGTGCGCAGCGTGAGGTGCCCGAGCGGCTTGAGTTCCGGGACGCCGATCCCCCGCGCCGACGGGGCGTCCACCGTCGCGACGCGCCGGAGGGCCTTCTCGTCCAGCTCCACCTGCATCGCCAGCGCCGCCGATTCCGGCGTCGTCTTCCGGCAGACGACGAGCCCCTTCTCGAAGGCCACTTCGCCGGCGACCGGGATCGCGTCCTGCCCGAGGAGGTGCGCGTGACGCACCTCCCGCCGCAGCGCGGGGGCGTCGCCGTCGAAGACCAGAAAGCTCAGCATGCGCGGATGGGCCTTTCCCGGCCGCCGGGAGGGAGGCCCGCGGGCCGCCCGGCGGGCGTCGAACGCTGCATTGTCTGCGCCCCGCCCGTCTTGGCAAGCGGGCCGGGAGACGACCCGCCCCTCCGCCCCGTCCTCGCGCCGCCGGGGCGTCCCCGAGCCGGGCTAGGCTGTAGGAGATGCCCGCCCCCGGAGAACCGCACCGCCCCGACACGCTCGGAGAACCGAGCGCCGCGCACGCCGTCGTGGAGACGGACCTCGCCCTGCCCGAGGCCCGCCGCGGCAAGGTGCGGGACGTCTACCGCCTCCCCCGGGCCGAGGGCGGCGCCCACGACCGGTTCCTGATGGTCGCCACGGACCGGCTCAGCGCCTTCGACGTCGTCCTGCCGACGCCCGTCCCGGGCAAGGGACGCCTGCTCACGGAGATCTCCGCCTTCTGGCTCCGCTGGATCGAATCGAAGGGGCTGAGCCCGACGCACCTGCTCTCCACGGCCGTCTCCGAGATCCCGGACGAGGCCTTCGCGGGCCGCACGTCGCGCGCCGACCTCCGCGGGCGCGTGACCATCGGGCGCCGCTGCCGGGTCGTCCCGATCGAGTGCGTCGCGCGCGGCTACCTCGAGGGGAGCGGGTGGCGCGAGTACCGGCACTCCGGGTCGGTCTGCGGCGTCCGCCTCCCGGAGGGGCTCCGCCAGTGCGAGATCCTCCCGGAGCCGGTCTTCACGCCCGCCACGAAGGCCGAGACCGGGCACGACGAGAACATCAGCTTCGAGCGCGCCTGCGAGGCCGTCGGACGCGAGACCATGGAGCTGCTGCGCGACCGGACGCTGGCGATCTACGCCGCGGCCGCGGAGCACGCCCTCGCCCGCGGCATCATCATCGCCGACACCAAGTTCGAGTTCGGCGTCCCGATCGACGACGACGATCGCCCGACCGGCGAGCCGCCGGTGCTCATCGACGAGGCGCTCACGCCCGACAGCTCGCGGTTCTGGCCGGCCGAGGACTACGAGCCCGGGCGTCCGCAGCGCTCGTTCGACAAGCAGTTCGTCCGGGAGTTCCTCGAGCGCCTCGTGAGCCAGGGGCGCTGGGACAAGACCGCGCCCGGTCCGGAGCTTCCCGACGACGTGGTCGCCGGCACGCTGGACCGGTACCGCGCCGCGCGCGACCTGCTGATGTCCTGAGCCCTCGACCCGCGGCGCCGGGTCGAGGCCGGAAGGCCGGCGCCAGGCGAGAGCGGGGT
>CAYMFP010000220.1:0-5381 GCA_964389385.1 uncultured Phycisphaeraceae bacterium
AAGAGTTCTTCCACACCTTCAACGCCCTCTACCAGTGCAACAAGCAGATCATCCTCTCCTCCGACGCGCCGCCGGAGGAGATCCCCGACCTCGAGGACCGGCTCGTCTCCCGCTTCAAGTGGGGGCTCGTCACCAAGGTCGACCCGCCCACCTACGAGACCCGCGTCGAGATCCTCAAGAGCAAGGCCTCGCTCCGCGGCATGAACCTCCCCGACGAGGTCGCCTGCCACATCGCCGCACGCATCGAGGGCAACATCCGCGAACTCGAGGGCGCGATCACCAAGATCCAGATCCATGCGCTCGTCGCCGGAGGCCGGGCCGACTACCCCGTCAGCCTCGACCTCGCCAAGGAGGCCCTCGGCGAAGCCCCGGACCGGATCACCAAGGGCCCGAGCGTCGACGCGATCATCCACGCCGTCACCGAGTTCTACGGGGTCAAGCGGGCCGACGTGCTCGGCAAGCGCCGCCACAAGTCCATCAGCCTCCCACGCCAGGTCTGCATGTACCTCGCCCGCCAGCACACCCGCCACTCCCTCGAGGAGATCGGCGGGTACTTCGGCGGACGCGACCACACCACGGTCATGCACGCCATCAAGACCGTCAGCGGCAAGCTCGAGGCCGACCCCGACTTCAAGAGCCTCCTCTCCCAGTTCGAGCGCCAGCTGCTGGAGCCCGGGCGCGCCTAGGGCCGATACCTCATGCCGCGGGTCCGTGCGGCCTGTCCGGCGCCGTCATCCGCGATGCCGTTCCGCGCCGCCCGCGCCCCGACGCGGCGCGGTTGCGCACGCGATCCGGCTCTGTGGATAACTCGTGGAAATGCGCGCGGAGCAGAAGCGCCGAAGTCGCGCCCGCCATGACACGGACCCCGCCTGTTCGCCCTCGGTACGGGACATGCGCCCTGCATGACCGACAACCGGCGCGGAACCGTCAGGCGCCGCACACGCGGCGTGCGCACATAAACCACTGCCTTAGAACGACTTAGAGCCGGTCGGGGCGATCTTTCCACCGAGCGCCAGGGCTTACCACCACTGTCACCCCAGATATCTTCTTTTCAAGAAGGAAGAGAGGCCTGACCAGAAGGTGTCGGACAAACCGATCCCGAAGGTCCCCGATCGTCAACCCACGTTGTGGAAAATCTTCGGGAGAGGCTTGCCTCACACGGACAAACGAGGGGAGCAAGTCCCCCCGGATCGCCCCTCCGTGAGCGGCTGGCACGCCTCGCAGAACACCGTCGTCCGCTGGGCGACGACGGCGCTGCGCAACGCCCGTCCGCACCGGGCGCACGGCTCCCCGCCCCGCCCGTACACCAGGTGCGTCCGCTGGTAGCCCCCCGAGGCCCCGAGCGCGTCCACGTAGCTCCGGATGCTCGACCCGCCCGCCGCCACCGCGGCCGCCAGCACCCGGCGGATCTCCGCCGCCAGCCGGTCCGCCTCCGCCGCCCCCAGCGCGTCCGCCGGCGTCAGCGGGTGCAGCCCGGCCGCGAAGAGCGCCTCGTCCGCGTAGATGTTCCCAACGCCCGCGACCACCCCCTGGTCCAGCAGCGCCGCCTTCAGCCCCCGCGACGTCCGCCCGAGCCGCTCGCCCAGCTCCGCGCCCGTCACGGCGATGGCGTCCGGGCCCAGGGCGGCCCAGCGGTCGCCCAGGGAGCCCTCCCCGCCCGCCGGCAGGGCCCAGAGCCCCCCGAACCGCCGCGGATCCCGGAAGAGCAGCCGCGAGCCGTCGTCCAGCCGCCAGAGGGCGTGCACGTGCGTCCGCCGGTCCGCGGCGAGCCGAGCGCCCGCCTCCAGGTGCAGCACCTGCCCGGTCATCCCGAGGTGGACCAGCAGCCCCCGCCCGCTCCCGCCCACGAGGGCGAGCTGCTTGCCGCGCCGGGCCAACTCGACGATCGTCTCCCCCTCCAGCAGGTCCCCCGCCCGGCGTCGGCGCGGGCGCGGCGCCGGGCGGCCCGGGCGCGCGCTGCGGGAGAACCCGCCCGGCGGGTCGCCCGGAACCACCAGCACGTCGCGCCGGCGGAGCGTGGCGCCGACGACCGTCCGCCCGAGCAGGCGGGGCTCCAGCGTGCGGCGGACGGTCTCGACTTCGGGGAGTTCGGGCACGGCAGGATCCGTACGCCGCGCCCGGCCGGGGGGGTCGAAAGCGCCGCCTCGGCGCGGCGAAAGATGCTGCGGCCCGGCGGCGAACGGTGCAGGACAGGGAGCGGGAGCGGAGAAGGAGATGCGGCGGCGGGTGCAGAACGAGGCCCTGCGACGAGCCCGGCCCACCGCTGGGCCGGGCTCGGGGGTGGCGGGCGTTGGGGGAGGGGTGGTGGGGGTGGGGTGCGTCGGTGTGATCACCTGCCGCCGGCGGATCGGCTGGCCGCTGTTCGTCGCCGCTTCGAACGCCGTCGTGCTCGGGACCGCCGCGTGGGTTTTCGTTCCCTCGGCCCACGCGGTGGGCGGGTGGTCGGCGAGCGTTCCGATCGGGGCCGTGCTCTTCTGGATCGCGTGCGCGGTGCTCCTGAACTTCGTGCGCGAGATGAGCAAGCGGCTGGAGATCGACGCGGAGGTGGGAGAGATCCGCACCCGCGGCGTCCGGTGGTTCCGTCCGTGGTGGCGGATGCGGTACGAGCCCTTCGCGGGGCGGCTGGCCGACGTGCGCGGAGCCGAGTGCGACATCCCCCGGCGGGGGGAGCCGCGGCTGCGCGCGTTCATCGGCGACGCGGTGCTGGACATCCCGTGGGGGATGACGCGGATCCGCGAGGCGGAAACGGTCCTGCGGACGCTGGGGGCCCGGCACCCCGAGCCGATCAGCACCTGGCGGACCCGCGGCGGGACGCGGGATCTGACGGCGCTGATCGTCGTGCTGGCGTACGCGGCGGTGCTTATCGGGGTGATCTGGTCCCTGGGGCCGCGGTGAGCCCCGGTCACGGCGTGCGGGGCGGAGCGTGGCGGTGGCGGAGCCCGCGGAAGAACGTCCGCAGGAGGTCGGCCGCCTCGTCGGCCAGCACGCCGGGCACCACGACGCACCGGTGGTTCAGGCGGGCGTCGGTCAGGAGTTCGTAGAGCGTGCGGGCCGCTCCGGCCTTGGGGTCGTCCGCCCCGTAGAGCACCCGGCCGACCCGCGCGTTGACGAGCAGCCCGGCGCACATCGGGCAGGGCTCGAGCGTCACCGCGAGCGAGCAGTGGTTCAGGCGCCAGTCGCCGATCGCCGCGCAGGCGCGCTGCACGGCCAGGAACTCCGCGTGCGCCCACGGCTCGCGGTCGTGCTCGCGCCGGTTCGCCCCCTCGCCGAGGATGCGCCCGGTCTCGGTCTCGTAGACGACCGCGCCGACGGGCACTTCGCCCTCCGCGGCCGCGGCGGCGGCGAGATCGAGGGCGCGGCGCATCATGGCGACGTCGGTTTCGGACGGAGCGCCCGGGCCCTCTGGAGTCGCGGCGTGCACGCCGGATTGTTGGGCCGGCGCCCCGCACCGGGCGCGGCGGAGGGCGGTCTTCGGGCTCAGTCGCCCTCGCGGCCGTCGGTGTACGAGCCCTCCGCCGTGCGGGCGTCGGCGACCATGCGCCGCGCCGGGAAGACGACCAGCAGCAGCAGCCCCAGCTCGTACAGGAAGTAGAGCGGGACGGCGAGGAAGAGCATGCTGATCGGGTCGGCCGGGGTCGCGATCGCCCCGATCACCAGGGCCACCATGATCGCGTGCCGGCGGTAGCGGATCATCGTCTCCCGCCGGATCAGCCCGACCCAGCCGAGCAGGAGCACGACGACGGGCGTCTGGAACGCCGCGGCCAGGGCGAGGGCGAAGCTGGTGAGCATGCCCATGTACTCGTTGAGCTTCGGCTGGGGCATCACCGCCCCCGCGACGCCGACGAGGTAGGGCACCCCCGCGATGACGGGCTGCTCGCCGTCGTACCCGATGCACGTCCGCCGCTGGAAGAGCGTGCGGTTGATCCACTCGTCCCCCACCTCGGGGGACGCGGGGTCGGAGACCAGCACCGGGACCGACGGGAAGACGACCCCCGGCGGCGGCTCGATCGGCGCCGGCGTCGCCTGCACGCCGATCCGCGTGCCGAACCCGATCAGGAACGTCAGCACCACCGGGGCCATCACGAAGTACAGGAAGAGCCCGCTGCACACCGTCAGCACGGCCGAGAGGGGGACGAGCAGATGCACGAACCGCCGCTCGTGCTCGTAGAGCCCGGGCGCGACGAAGAGCCACGCCTGGTAGAGCATCCACGGGCTGCCGATCAGCGCGGTCAGGATGATGACGACGCGCAGGTAGCTGTTGAACGCCTCGAACGGCCCGGTGACGAGCAGGCGGTCCGGCAGCCCCACGTCGCGCAGCGCCTCCTGGGCGGGGCGGAGGAGCAGCCCCAGGGTCGGCATAGCCAGCGCCAGCGACACCGCCAGGATCGGGGCGAGCCCGAGCAGCGCGAAGATCAGGCGGCGCCGGAGTTCCTCGAGGTGATCCCCGAAGGACATCACCGCGGGATCGTCCCGGCGCCGGGCTCGCTGGATCTCGCGGTTGAGCATGAGAGGCGGTGGACGGTGGGGGCGCGGGCCGCTGGGGTGAGGCGGGTGGGGTGGGGTGGAGAGTCTAGGGGGAGGGGGTGGAAATCCGGTGACGGGCAACGCCAACGAGCGCATCCCGTAGAACGACGGAGGGATCCGCTTGAGCAGACGCTCGGCCGACGCACCGACGCCGCACGTGCCGGACGGGCACGCGGGGCCGGCGCGCGCCCTGCCCCCGGCTCCCCGTCCCGCTCCGCAGGCGACGGATCCCCTTCTCACGGCCGCGGCCCGCGGCGACCGCCAGGCCCTGCGCGACCTCTGGCACGCCCACCGCCGCTGGGTGGCGGCGATCCTGCTGGCGCACAAGCCGCGCGAGACGGACCTGGAGGACCTGCTCCAGGACGTCGCCGCGACGCTCGCCGAGCACGCGGGACGGGTTCAGGGCCCGCTGCGCCCCTGGCTTCGGGCGGTCGCGGTGAACGCCGCCCGGGCCGACGGGCGCCGCCGCTCGCGCGACCGGCGCCTGCGGCTCGTCCGCCCGCCGCCGGAGCCGGTCGAGCCGACCCCGCCGGACGACGAGGCCCAGGCCATTCTCGACCTCGCCCGCCGCCTGCCGGAGGCGTACCGCGAGCCGCTGCTGCTGCGGTGCCTCCGCGGGATGAGCCACCGGGAGATCGGGCGGGTGCTCGACCTCCCGGAAACGACGGTGGAGACGCGGATCGCCCGCGGACGGCGGATGCTCCGCGAACTCATCGCCCAGTCCGAACGCGCCCCGGCCTCCGCCACCCCCGGTGTTCCGCACCCCCGCCCGTCCGCGGGGCGCCCCCGCGCCTCCGCGCACGCCGCTACGGGAGCCGACCATGCCTGACCGCACCCCCACCCCGCCCCACCCCATC
>CAYMFP010000221.1:0-5374 GCA_964389385.1 uncultured Phycisphaeraceae bacterium
GGCGTCTCTGGTACGCTCCGCAGATGGGCTTCTTCGCGATCGGCATGGCGTATCTCCTCATGCTCGGCTCTGGGCTGCTCGTGCTTGCGCTGTGCGTCCAGACGATCTGGCGTGCCTGCGTGCGTCCGCCGGGGGCGGGCAAGGCCGCCTCGTGCGGCTCCTGCGGGTACGAGATCAACAGCCTGCGCGAGGGGCGCTGCCCCGAGTGCGGCGCGGACCTGCTCAAGAGCGGGGTCATCACCGGTCGGATGGCCCTGGCGATGAGCGGCTCGCTCTCCGGCGCCGTCATCGCCTGGACGATCGTCATGATCGGCGTCACGAGCATCGCCGTCGGCGTCGCGTTCGCCGTGAACGCCGCCAGCCGCTTCGGCCCCGGGGCGCAGCAGTCGTACCAGGCCAGCATCTCCTTCGCCCCGGTCCAGGCGTTCAACAACCAGTCCCAGGCCTGGCAGCGGACGGGCAACCACCGCGTCCAGTTCGACCTGGACGTCCAGCACGACTGGGTCTCCGGCGTGCAGAGCGGGACGGTGAAGATCTCCGTCGCCGATCAGGGGCCCGCCAGCATCGCCGAGATCGACGGCGCCACGCGCGAGGTCGTCGTGCGCGACCCCTCCGGGGCCGAGGTGCTCCGCGAGTCTGGCTTCTCGCGCGCCGCGGCCGAGAAGCTCTACGAACCGCTCGGCCTGAACGCCGCCGATCCCGCGGTGGACGAGGAGCTGAACCACCTCGTCCAGCTCGCCGGGCAAGCCCTCAACCAGCCGCAAGGGTTCCAGTACGGCACGCCCTCCAGCGGCAGCGGTGGGCTCGATGTCTCCCACTCGAACATCAACTACGGCACGATGGGCATGCTCGGCCCCGGCACCACCGCGGACTGGGCGATCCCCGCCGGCGTCTACGGCGTCGGCGCGATCGTCTACGTCGCCGGCATCGTCTGGCTCGTCCGGCGGCGGGCGCGGATCCTGCGGCACGAGCCGCGGCGGGCGCCGGAGGTGCTCTCCCCGCCCCCGCCCTCTCCGGCGGCCTGAGGCGGCTCCCGCGATCGCCCGCCCGGAGCCGGAGTCTTCCGATCACAAACCCGGGATCCGCAACGACCTGCGGTTAGAATGCGGGGCATGATCTGGCGCTGGTTTTCACGCTCGGCCCGTCTCGAGGCGGGTGCCCGGTTTCGGCGGCAGCACTCGCTCTGGCTCAGCCGGGCCGTGGCGGAGCGCCGCCAGTACCCGCTGATCCCCACCCGCAGGACCGACTGCGGCGGCTTCGCCCGCCTGCGGGCGACGCCGGAGGGGCGGGCCCGGGCCGAGTTGTGGTGGGAACTGGCGCTCGAACGCGTGGATCCCGTGGAATAGCTCCCCGGGTCTTCCCCGGAATCCGGGTTGACCTTGCGGGCCGGGGCGTCCGATCCGCCCGGTTCCGTGTCTCGCGCACGCTCTTCGGCCTCCGGCCACGGCGGGCGGGGCCCGGAGCCGATATCGTCCGCGGAGAGTCTTGCCCGGCCGGGGACCGCCGGGCCGATCCGATCGCACCGCGAGGGAACCGATGCCCGACGAGCCGACCACCGGCCCCGCAGACGAGCTTGCCGCCGAGTCCGATACCCCGACGGGCCCGCCCCGGAACACGGCGACCCGGACCTCCCTGACGGGGCGGTTCCTCCGCAAGGCCATCATCTTCCTGGTCGCCGGGCTCGGGCTCGGGATCTGGGGGTTCATCGACGCGACGATCGTCTACCCCGAGCGCGGCGAGCGGTACATCTCCCGCGCGGAGCACCAGTACCTCAAGAAGGCCGACGAGGTGGGGGCGCTGCGCCCGCGGGACGTCTCGGTGGCGGACCCCGCGGCCGAGTACCGGCGGCTCGACGCCGAGCGCAAACGCATCGCCGGCGATCTCCTGAGCACGAACCGGGAGACGGGCCGGCGGGCGGAGCTGGAAGAGGCCCGCCTGAAGTGGCTCGAGGGGCTCGCCCGCCTGAACCGCCTCGACCCGGAGCACACCACGTTCGAGGACCCGGTCGCCCTCCGCGAGCGACTGGACGCGCTCGAGGACGAGTGGCGCACGGCCCAGAGCCAGCCCAAGCCGCTGGCGGCGTACGACATCCCGAGCCAGTGGGTCTTCGTCGTCGTCGGCTTCGGCGTCGCGATCTGGCAGATCGCCCTGATCGTCACGATGTCGCGGCGGGTCTACCGGTGGGACCCCGAGACGAAGGCGCTCACGCTCCCCGGCGGGGCCACGCTGCGCCCGGAGGACATCCGGTCCTTCGACAAGCGCAAGTGGGACCGCTTCCTCGTCTTCCTCGGCGTCCGGGACGGGCACCCGCAGGTGGGCGGGCAGGAACTCAAGCTCGACCTCTACCGCCACAAGCACCTCGAGGACTGGGTCAAGGAGCAGTTCTTCATCTCCGACCCCGAGGAATACCGCCGCGCGTTCCCCGAAGAGTTCGAGACCGAGGCCGCGGACGCGGGCCGGGAGGATCCGGCCGCGGCCGACGGCGGGGGCGGCGAGCCCCAGCCGGCCGGCGCCGCGGAGGACCGCGCCTCCTGATCCGCGCCCTCCCCTGCGACACGGCCTCGGCGGGAGCGCTCGATGCTCGAACAGATCTTCTACTGGACGGCCGTCGTCGTGGTCATCCTCGGCGGGCTCGCGGGCGTGGTCCTGCAACTCGTCATGCTGCCGGGGACGTGGATCGGGCTGGGCGTCGCCGTCGTCGTCGAGGCGATCCTCTGGCTCTGCGGGCTCCCGCCGATCCTGGGCTGGACGTCGATCATCACGCTCGTCCTCCTCGCGGTGCTGGCGGAGGTCGCGGAGTTCGTCGCCTCGGCGGGGGGCTCGGCGAGCGCGGGGGGGACGAAGCACGGGGCGATCTGGAGCATCGTGGGCGGGCTCGTGGGGGCCCTGGTCGGCACGTTCGCGCTCGCGTTCCTCCCGGTCCTCGGCACGCTCATCGGCGGCGTCGCGGGCGCGGGGATCGGGGCGACCCTCGGCGAGCGCGGGGGGGCCCGCCGCTCGTGGAAGGAGTCGCTCCGCTCCGGGCAGGGCGCGGCCGTGGGGCGGCTGCTTTCGGTCATCGTCAAGACGGTCTTCGCCGGCGTGATGGCGGTGGTGCTGCTGATCGCGGCCGTGATTCCGCCGCGCGGGGAGGAGCCCATCCCCGAGGCGCCGCTGCCGATCGTGGGAGCGGGCGACGCGGCCGCCGGAGAGGCCTCATCCCCGCCCGGCGGGGCGGCGCCGGGGCCGGACGCCGAACCCGCGTCCGGGGATGCGCAGGCCGAGCCCTGATGCCGCCGCGCCGCCTCTCGGGTCCGCCGCGGTTTCCCGGGCTCGGGCTCGCCCCGTGCGAGGTCCGAGAACTGCTGCGGGACGGACACCGCGCCGGGGAACGGGCGATCGGCTGGGGTGTCGGGCTCCCGGATCCGGCGGATCCGGACGGGGCGCTGCGTGCGATCACCCCGGGAGGGGTGCCGATCTTCGGGCCGCTGCTCGCGGCCGCGGAGACGGCGGGGCGGCTGCGGCTGCTCGTCCTGACGGACCGCCGGCTGCTCACGGTGCGGAGGGCGGCGCGGGCCCGGCGGGCGGTGGCGGAGCAAGAGGTGCCGCTCGGGGAGGCCCGCGTGGGGGTGGAACGGCTCGGGAGGGCGTCGGGGCGGACGCGGCGGTACCGCGTCCGGGTCGGGGGTCGGGGCGAACGCGAGGGCGTCTTCCTCGTGTCCGCGACGGAGGGCGCCGCGTCGGCGCGGCTCGTCGCGGGCCTGGAGGCGGTCGCGGGGGCGCGGGCCCCGGAGCCCGCGAACGGACACGGCGCGGGGCGGCCCGCGCGGTATGCTCCGCGGGCCCCGGCGGGAAGCCGGGCCGCAACACAGCGCCGCCCCGAGCGGCGGAGGAACCACGGCGAATGAGCACGGCCGACGTGAGTGTCCCGGACACGTCCAGTCCCCTGAAGCGCAAGGAGGGCCGGACGGCGCCGCCGGGCGTGAAGCACTTCGTGCTCGACACCAACGTGCTCCTGCACAACCCGAACGCGTTGTTCGTGTTCCAGGAGAACCACGTCGTCATCCCGTACCCGGTCGTCGAGGAACTCGACAAGATGAAGCGGCGGGAGGACGACGTGGGGCGCAACGCCCGCACGGCGATCCGCTACCTAGACCGCATCCGCGAGCGGGGCAAGCTGACGGACGGGGTGAACTGGGGGGGGATGCCGCTGGCGGCCGAGGCGGGGGCGAGCGTCGGGCCGGACGGGTCGACCGGCGACGTGCGGATCGACGTGGTGGAGCACGAGCGCCCGCCGGTGATCGCGGCGGAGTCGCCGGACAACCGGATCATCGCCGTCGCGTGGCACCTGAAGCAGCGCGGGCTGCGGACGGTGTTCGTCTCGAAGGACCTGTCGGCGCGGATCAAGAGCGACGCGCTCGGCATCAAGACCGAGGACTTCGAGAACCAGAAGGTCGACGCGGAGCGCCTCTACAACGGCTACCTCGAGGCGACGGTCGAGGGCGAGCAGATCGACACGATGTACCGCGACCGGATGCTCCCGATCGAGGCCGTGCAGGACGCGATCAACGTGCGCAGCGCCGACGGGCAGACGTGGAAGCGCGAGGTCATCCCGAACCAGTTCATCCTGATGACCGACGCCTCGGACCCCGGGCACACCGGGCTCGGGCGGCGCCTCGCGGACACCGACCACCTGATCCCCGTCACGAACCAGAAGAAGCCGACGTTCGGCATCATGGCCCGCAACGCCCAGCAGACGATGGCGCTCGACCTGCTGCTGGACGACGACATCAAGCTCGTCACGCTGCTCGGCTCGGCCGGCACGGGCAAGACGCTGCTCGCCATCGCCGCGGGCATGCACAAGGTCTTCATCGAGGAGCGGTACGACAAGCTGCTCGCCGCCCGCCCGATCATGCCCCTCGGGCGCGACATCGGCTACCTCCCGGGTGATAAGGACGAGAAGCTCAGCCAGTGGATGCAGCCGATCTTCGACAACCTGAGCTACCTGCTCAGCAGCCGCGGATCGCCCAACCAGCACGCCGAGAGCCACTCGACGGAGCAGCGGATCGACAAGCTGATGGCCGACGGCAAGCTCGTCCTCGAGCCGCTGACCTACATCCGCGGGCGGTCGATCCCGCACCAGTTCATGATCGTCGACGAGGCGCAGAACCTCACGCCGCACGAGGTGAAGACGATCATCAGCCGCGTCGGCGACGGGACCAAGATCGTCCTCACCGGCGACATCGGGCAGATCGACAACCCGTACCTCGACTCGTCGAGCAACGGGCTCTCGTACGCGGTGGAGAAGATGAAGGGCCTCGGCCTCGTCGGGCACATCACCCTCGCCAAGAGCGAACGCTCCGACCTCGCCAGCCTCGCCGCCAAGCTCCTCTGA
>CAYMFP010000222.1:0-5349 GCA_964389385.1 uncultured Phycisphaeraceae bacterium
CGGGCCGGGGGGCGGAGGGCGAAGTTTGGGCTATCGTGGGCGGCCCGTCAGAGGACGGGCGCCGGAGTGGGGGGGAAGAACGCGAGCGAGGCCGCCTCGGAGGACGACCGGCATGCAGAACAGGTTCGGGCTCAAGGACTTTGTGTTGTTGGTCCTCGTTCTGGCGGTGGGGGTGTGCGTGCTGCTGTCGATGAAGCAGGACGACCGCCGGTTCCGCCGGACGGCGGTGCTCGAGGACAAGGTCGACGGGCTCGTGCAGCAGCTCGCGCGGATCGAGCGGCAGCTCAGCGAGGGGGTGGTCGCGGCGCCGGCGGCGGGGGCGTCGGGGGCGGCCGGGGCGGGGCGGGACACCTCCTGGGCGCGGGACGACGGGACGCCGATCGACTGGCAGCCGCCGAAGTCGTTCGCGAGCGACCCGCGGGACATGGAGGGGTACCGGGTGGGGGGCGAGTTCGTCGAGATCTTCGAGGCGCAGATGCCCAAGGTGATGCCGTTCATCGCCCAGGACGTCTACTCGCGCCGGATCACGGACCAGATCTTCGAGTCGCTGGGCTCGTACGACCCGCAGACGCTGAAGATGCGGGGCGTGCTGGCGGAGGCGTGGCAGTACGACCGGGGGGGGCTGTGGCTGCGGGTGAAGATCCACGACCGGGCGCGGTTCAGCGACGGGGAGCCGGTGACGGCGGACGACGTGGTCTTCACGTGGAAGGACTTCATCCTCAACCCGCAGCTGGCGACGGAGCGTGCGCGTTCGATCGCGGACAACGTGGCGGACGTGGAGGCGGTGTCGGAGAAGGTGGTGGAGTTCACCTTCCGGGAGCCGCTGTACAGCAACCTGACGATCGCGCTGGGATCGGAGATCCTGCCGCGGCACTTCTACGAGCAGTTCACGGACACGCAGATCAACAGCGCGACGAGCCTGCTGCTGGGGTCCGGCCCGTTCAAGCTGGAGCGGCTGGACCCGAACAGCCAGTGGACGCCGGGCGAGGACTTCGTGCTGGTGCGGAACGAGAACTACTGGGGGCCGACGCGTCCGGCGCTGGACCGGCTGCGGTACCGGACGATCACGGACGACGTGGCGGCGCTGACGAGCTACACGAACGGCAACGCGGACATGGTGCGTCCGAGCAGCGACCAGTTCGTGCAGATGCGTCAGCGGCCGAACTGGGACGAGAAGAACTACTCGCTGAACTGGGTGAACATGCGGAGCGGGTACTCGTTCATCGCGTGGCAGTGCGGCCCGCGGAACGGGGAGAAGCTGACGCCGTTCCACGACGCGCGCGTGCGGCTGGCGATGACGCACCTGCTGGACCGGCAGCGGATCATCGACGAGATCACGGCGGGGATCGGCGAGGTGGCGACGGGCCCGAACAACCGGCAGAACCCGGGGTACAACCGCGAGATCGAGCCCTGGCCGTACGACATGGCGCGGGCGCGTGAGCTGCTGCGCGAGGCGGGGTGGGTGGACACGGACAACGACGGCGTGCTGGAGAACGATCGGGGGGACGAGTTCCAGTTCGAGTTCACGTACGGGGTGGGGTCGGAGGCGACGCAGCGGATCGCGAAGTACCTGAAGGACCAGTGCGCGCGGGTGGGGATCCGGATGACGGAGCGTCCGCTGGACTGGTCGGTGTTCACGGACATCCTGCAGCGCCGGGACTTCGACGCGATCACGTTCGGGTGGTCGGCGAGCGCTCCGGAGAGCGACCCGCGGCAGATCTGGCACTCGTCGTCGAT
The DNA here is from genome assembly GCA_964389385.1 of uncultured Phycisphaeraceae bacterium. Lineage (GTDB taxonomy): Bacteria > Planctomycetota > Phycisphaerae > Phycisphaerales > UBA1924 > CAYMFP01. The sequence continues at coordinate 1,738 of CAYMFP010000222.1, forward strand.
CCAGAACCAGGGGGACAACTTCATCCAGTGGGCGAACGAGGAGGCGGATCGGCTGATCGACAAGGGCCGGGCGACGCTGGACGAGGACGAGCGGTACAAGGTCTGGCAGGAGCTGCACCGGGTGTTCCACGAGGAGCAGCCGTACACGTTCCTGCGGGACGCGACGTGGCTGCGGTTCGTGGACAAGGAGTTCAAGAACGTGCACACGTACCCGAAGGGGCTCGAGCAGATCGAGTTCTTCCACGTCCCGATGAGCGGCATCTGACGCCGGAGCGCGCCGAGGGATGACCACCTACATCGTCCGACGCCTGCTGCTGATGATCCCGACACTGATCGGGATCACGTTCCTGGTGTTCATGCTGATCGCGCTGAGCCCCGGCGGGATCGGGGCGGGCCTGCGCGTGCAGGGCGGCGGGCAGATGGAGGCGACGAGCGTCGCGATCCAGCAGGCGTACCTGAACGACCGGTACGGGCTGGACGACCCGCCGGTGGTGCAGTACGTGCGCTGGCTGGGGCGGGTGAGCCCGGTCAAGTTCGGCGAGCGGGACCAGGTGAACCTGGCCGGCGAGCTGGTGCGGGCGCCGAAGGAGCCGGGCGAGCCGCTGCTCTGGCGGTGGTTCGCGGAGGAGCTTTCGCCGGACCGGTCGCTGCCGGAGTTCTCGTTCCCGGAGGGGGCGACGGCGGAGGAGCGGGCGAGCATCTACCAGCGTCTGGCGAACACGTACGCGCGGTCGCGCGGGCGGGTGATCGCGGGCGAGGCGCGGCTGAAGCAGGCGCTGGGCGTCTACGCGGGCGAGGTGGGGCTGGAGGGGGCGATGACGTCGCGGGGCGAGCCGCGGACCGAGGTCTTCGCCGGGCACGAGCCGTTGACGACGGCGCGGTCGTGGCCGGCGGTCCGCGAGGCCGGGGAGGCGCTGGTCGCGGACTACCACGCGGCGGTGCGCGATCGGGCGGCGCTGCTCGCGGCGTTCCGGGCGAAGCCGTTCCGGGAGGCGGGCGTGGCGGTCGTTCCGGGCGTGGTGAGCCTCTCGAAGCCGGACCTGGGGGTGTCGTTCTCGCGGACGCGTCCGGTGTGGGACCTCATCATGGAGGCGCTGCCGGTCACGCTGATGCTGAACCTGATCGCGTTCGCGATCATCTACGCGGTGGCGGTGCCGACGGGGATCCTGGCGGCGGTGCGGCGGGGCTCGTTCCTGGACGTGGGGCTCGGGGCGCTGTACGTGGCGCTGTGGTCGTTCCCGATCCCGCTGGCGGGGATCCTGGCGATCGGGTACCTGGCGAACGATCAGTACCTCGGGTGGTTCCCGGAGAGCGGGATCTCGGCCTCGGGGGCGGAGCGGATGGCGTTCCTGCCGTCGATGGGCGGGGGCGGGTTCGAGCGTGGGTGGCTGCTGGACCGGGCGTGGCACATCTGCCTGCCGGTGTTCTGCCTGGTGTACGGCGGGTTCGCGGTGCTGAGCAAGCAGACGCGGGCGGCGATGCTGGACAACTTCAACCAGGACTACGTGCGGACGGCGAAGGCGAAGGGGGTCGCGCCGAAGGACGTGACGTTCCGGCACGTGTTCCGGAACTCGCTGCTGCCGGTGATCACGATGTTCGTGTCGGTGTTCCCGGCGATGCTCTCGGGGTCGGTGGTCATCGAGTCGATCTTCACCGTGAACGGGATGGGGCGTCTGGCGCTGGAGGCGATCAACCTGCGCGACCGGGAGCTGATCCTGGCGACGACGCTGATGATCGCGACGGTGAACATCGTGGCGCTGCTCCTCGCCGACGTGCTGTACGCCCTGGCCGACCCGCGGATCTCGTACGAATGACGCTGACGCTGCCCATGCCCCTGTTCCACCCCGCGCCGGAGGGCGCCGGGGATCCGCCCACCTCTCCGCTGACCACGACGGGCCCGGCGACGGACCGGCAGGGGTGGCAGACGGCCGTGCCGGAGCCGGACCAGCCGACGGGCGGGGCGGCGGCGGGCGCGTCGCTGCGGGCGGAGCCGGAGTCGGTGACGGGCGTGCAGCTGGCGCAGGGGATCGGGCACCGCCCGGCGCGGGGGTTCTGGGCGGAGGCGTGGGGGCAGGTGCTGCGGCGCCCGGGTGCGGTGTTCGGGCTGGTGTGGATCTCGGTCGTGGGGTTCTTCGCGGTCTTCGCGCCGGTGCTGGCGAGCGGGCACCCGCTGGTGCTCCGCGTGCTCGGCGAGGACGGGGGCGTGGCGGAGACGACGTACCCGCTGCTGCGGTACCTGAGCGCGGCGGACGTGCTGCTGCTGCTGGCGGCGGGGGCGGGGGCGGTGTGGATCGCGGCGCCGCTGCCGATCCGGCGTTCGAGCCGGGCGTGGGCGCTGGTGCTGGCGGCGGTGCAGGGCGGGGCGGTGGTGATGCTGGCGGCGGCGGTGCACGGGTTCTTCAACCAGCAGTACCCGGAGGACTGGGTGCGGCGGATCCGGGACGCGGCGTGGCTGCCGTGGACGGCGGCCGGGGCGGCGGCGGTGCTGGCGGCGGCGCCGTTCCTGTTCGCGCAGATCTTCGGGAGCGTCTGGCGGAACCTGCTGATCGTGGCGCCGGTGGCGGTCGTCTCGGGGGCGGTGGTGGCGGGCAACTGGAAGGTGCCGCTGGAGAGCTTCGACTACCGCGAGCGGGAGCTGGCGGGGGAGGTGGAGGCGACGTACACGCTGGTGCCGTTCTCGCCGAACGAGGCGACGACGTCGCGGTACTACCGCCCGCCGGGGACGCGGGTGAACGAGACGTACCGGATGGTCGAGGCGCCGGAGGGGGGCGACCGGTTCGTGCTGGGGACGGACGGGCGGGGGCGGGACGTGCTGAGCCAGCTGCTGCACGCGTGCCGGCTGTCGATCTCGATCGGGCTGGTGTCGACGTCGATCGCGGTGGTGATCGGGGTGACGGTGGGGGCGCTGATGGGCTACTTCGGCGGGTGGGTGGACATCCTGCTCTACCGGGTGGTCGAGGTGTTCATGGCGATCCCGCTGCTGTTCCTGCTGATCGTGGCGGCGGCGGTGCTCCCGCGGAACACGTACGTGATGATGATCATCATCGGGTGCGTGACGTGGACGGGGGCGGCGCGGTTCACGCGGGCGGAGTTCCTGAAGCTGCGCGGGCAGGACTTCGTGCAGTCGGCCAAGAGCGTGGGGCTGCCGCTGCGGAGCATCCTGTTCAAGCACATGCTGCCGAACGGGGTGACGCCGGTGCTGGTGGACGCGTCGTTCGCGATCGCGGCGGCGATCCTGATCGAGGCGACGCTGAGCTTCCTGGCGCTGGGCCCGGTGGACCAGCCGTCGTGGGGGGCGCTGCTGAGCAACGCGAAGAGCGAGACGGGCCTGTTCGTCTGGTGGCTGGCGATCTTCCCCGGCGCGGCCATCTTCCTGACGGTGCTGGCGTACAACCTGATCGGGGAAGCGATGCGGGACGCGATCGATCCGAAGCTGAAGAAGGCGAGGGTGTGAGGCCGGGGGGCGAGAATTGGGAATCGGGAATCGGGAATCGGGAATCGGGAATCGGGATTCGGCAATCGGGGAGGGGAGCCGGGAACCGGGAGCCGGCAACCGGAGGTGGGAAGCCGGGCAATGCGTTCCGAATGCCGAATGCCGAATGCCGAATGCCG
>CAYMFP010000223.1:0-5330 GCA_964389385.1 uncultured Phycisphaeraceae bacterium
GGGTGGGGGGATGGGCTCAGGTGGCGGCGGACTCGGGGCGGGCGAAGGCGCGGAAGTTGTCGCGGAGGAGGAGGCGGGCGTCGCGGGCGATGTGCTCGTCGGTGACGCGGTAGCCCGTGCGTTCGAGGTCGGCGTACTTGTCGGCGAGGACGCGGGCGATGATCTCGCGGGAGTGGGCCCACTTGTAGACGAGCTGGTCGAGCACGCGGGCGTCGGAGTGCTGGGGGATGAAGGAGGCGCCGAGGAGTTCGACGCGCTCGCGGGTGATCTCCTCGATGATGGAGGGGTTGTTGAGGAACCACCAGCAGCCGAAGGGCATCAGGTTGCCGAACTTGCGAGCGGCGACGCAGAGCTCGTGCTGGTTCTCGCGGCTGAGCATCGTCACGAGGAAGCGGTTGCGCGGGAACTCGCGGCAGAGGTGCACGACGGCCTGCACGTCGGCCTTGCCGACCATGTCGCCGGCCTGCCCGAGGGCGGGGTTCACGCGGAGGCGGGCGCCGATCATCATCGCCCAGGGCAGCCCGTGGTCCTCGAGCGTCGGCATGAGGACCTCGCGGATGAACCGGTCCGTGGCCGGGTCGTCGGGATCGGGGTAGCGGAACTCCGGCGGGAGGCTCGTGGCGACGTAGGTCGGGTCCATCCGTCGGATCCAGTCGTCGAGGAAGCGGCGGAGCTCGTCGACCGTGTGCCGGGTGAACTCCGTGGAGACCTCGTAGCCGAGCTGCCGGAGCGTGGTGATCGAGCCGGTCCGATCGCGGAGGAGGCGGTCGATGCGGAGGACGGCGCGGAAGCGGCTGTCGCGGCAGGCGGCGGGGTTCTCGAGCCAGAGGCGGCGCTCGTGGTCGCTGAAGACCTCGTTGGTCATGGTGATGGAGTCGACGTTCGCCAGCTCCATGACGCGGTCGACGTAGGCGGAGGCGTCCTGCTGCGCGAACCACCTGCGGTAGGGCTCGAGCGTGCGCTCGTTCGGATCGAGCCCGAGGGCGGCGAGGGTCGTCAGCACGCCGCGGCACGCCTCGGAGACCGGCGTGCGATCGATGAAGAGGCGGCGCCAGATGTGGTCGGCCTGCTCGCGTTTGCTCATCGCCCAGAACTTCTCGTAGGGAAGCTCGTTCGGGGGGGCGACGCGGAAGACCTCGGCGACGAGGTAGTGGTACGTGACGAGCTCGTCGATCCCGAAGAGCAGCAGCGCCTCACCCCCGGCGGGCGTGTTCGCCGAGTGCCCCATCGAGGGGGCGTAGCAGTGCGTGTGCATGTCGGTGACCGGCTGGCTCTCCAGGATCCGGGTCACGCGGGGGAGCAGGGCGTCGGGCATCGGTCGGCTCTCCTGGGCCGGGAGGCGGGCGCGCGGGGCGCGAGCGGCACGGTGGGAGGGAAGGACGCGGGCGGCGCCGGCTCGGCGTTCTCGCGAGGGGGATTCTACGGGGCGGCCCAGCGCCGCCCGCGGGGCGATCACGCCGGCGGCGCGTGCCCCGAGCGGCGCCAGATCGCCTCGACCTCCGGCGTCACGAGCAGGTGCTCCTGGCGCAGCGGGTCCGGCACGGCCTCGAGCGGGCGCGCGTCGTCGATGGTCCACCGCCCGACGGCCGTGCGGCGCAGCCCGGTGAGCATGCCCGCGCCGGTCAGCGCGCGCCCGAGGTCGCGGGCGAGGGAGCGGATGTAGGTGCCCTTGCCGCACCGCACGTCGAGGACGAGCGACGGGAAGTCGTAGCGGAGGACGCGGAGTTCGTGGATCACGACCGGGCGGGGCTCGAGCCGCGGGGCCTCGCCCCGGCGCGCGAGGTCGTAGGCTCGCCGCCCGCCGACTTTCATGGCGCTGTACGCGGGCGGGGTCTGGAGGATCTCGCCGGTGAAGGCGGGGAGGGCGGCCTCGACGTCCGCGAGCGCGGGGCGGCGGTCGGTGGGGGCGGGCTCGAACTCGCCCTCCAGGTCGTCGGTGGTCGAGGAGCGCGAGAGGTCGATCTCCGCCTCGTAGCGTTTCTCGCCGGCCATCACGGCGTCGCAGAGGGAGGTGGCGCGGCCGACGAGCACGACGAGCACGCCGGTGGCGAGGGGATCGAGCGTGCCGCCGTGTCCGACCTTGACGCGCTTCGGGGCGCCGCCGTGGATGAGCCGCGCCCGGACGACGCGGCAGACCGACATGCTGGTGAGGCGCAGCGGCTTGTCGACCACCAGCAGCCCGGCCAGCGGCGGCGTCTCGGAAGCGTCGGTCGTGCGGTCGGGCGGCGGGTTCATGGCTCGGAGAGGCCGTAGGTGCGCACGAAGCGGAAGTAGCCCTCCGCGTCGATCAGGGCGAGGTGCTCGAACCTGCCCTTGGAGATGTTGTACCCCCGCAGGCGCCGGAGGACGAACGGGTCGGCGTGCGGCCCGAGGTCGAGGTCCTTGGCGCGGGTGAGGAGCAGCCCGCCGGGGTGCCGCGCGAGCCAGCGGGCGGCGACGTCGGGGTCGATGCGTTCGATCCCGCCGCGGGTGAGGAAGACGAGCGAGTCCTCGTGGTAGCCGGCGGCCGCGACGGGGCGGAGGCCGTCCGGGTCGATCTCCGCGATCGCATGGACCGCGCGGGTGCTCAGGTCGTTGAAGCGCGGCAGGGCGGTGGTGTAGACCGTCGCGAAGAGGCCGGCGGCGACGGCGAGCCCGAGCAACTGCCCGCGGAGGAAACGCCCGAGGAAGATCTGGCGGTGCGCCCGGGCGAGCAGGAGGGCGAGCACGGCCGCCATCGCCGCGGCGCCGGCGGTCCCGAGCCAGGGCACGGGGAGCGCGTTCCGCCCGAGGAAGACGCCACCCACGCCCGCGATCGCGACGAGGCCCCCGCCGACGACCGTCCAGACGACGTAGCCCGCCCGGGCGCCGGAGGTGTCGAGCCCGCGGAGCAGCCCCTGGGCGGCCGGGAAGACCGCGCGGGCGCTCAGCAGCGCCAAGGCCGGGTAGAGCGGCATCGGGTAGTGGGGGAGCTTGGTCCAGACGAGTTCGAAGACGATCCAGGAAGGGACGGCCCACGCCAGCAGGAACAGCTCCGCGTCGCGCGAGACGCGGCACTGCCGCGCGGCGTGCCACCACCGGACGAGCCGGTGCCGGAGGCGCCGCAGGCGCGAGTTCGCGGCGGCCTCGGCCTCGGCGGCGATGCGCTCCAGCCGGGCTGGGTCGCTCTCCTCGATGCTCGGGTCCGGGGGCGTGTCGCGCCGGAAGGCCCGACCGAGCCCGCGGCGCACGGCCAGGGCGGTGAGCAGCGAGCCGGGCCAGAAGAGCACGATGAACAGCACGATGTGGTAGCCGGGGGGCGCGCCGTGGCTCTCCCGCCCCGCGCTGGCGCGGCCGATCGTCTCGTCGAGCACCGTCCGGAGGTAGTCGCCGAAGCCGGTGCGGGCCGAGACGGCCGCGACCCACGGCAGGACCATCGCCAGCAGGAGAACGAGCCCCGCGATCGGCCGGAGCCGCGCCCACCACGCCCACCGCCCCGCGGCGAGCGAGAGCGTCACCGCCGTCAGCAGGGCGACCATCGGCGTGATCGGGCCCTTGGCGAGCACGCCGAGCCCGACGCACGCCCAGAACCCCAGCGGGACGCCGAAGCTCCGGGCTTTCGAGCGGCGCCAGCGCTCGTCGCTCCAGCTCCGGCGCGACCAGGTAAGCCAGAGGAAGAGCATCGCTCCGGCCGTGCTCGCGAGGAGCATCTGGTCGGCGCGGGCGACGTGCGCATCCCAGACGACCAGCGGGCAGGCCGCGAGCAGGGTGGCGCCCAGCCAGGCGGCGCGGGCGTCGAACATGCGGCGTCCGGCGAGCCACGTGAGCAGCACGGCGAGCGTCGCGGACAGGACGCTCGGGACGCGGTACATCCAGATGGCGTCGGCGTGCGGCCGCCCGCCGGTGAGCGCGGCCGCGGACCCGGCCTGGAGCCAGTACGCCAGCGGGGGCTTGTTCAGGCGGTCCTGCTCGCCGATGCGCGGGATGACGACGCCGCCGGCGTGGGCGGCGGGGTGGCGGTCGTCCTCCGGCAGGGCGACGGACTCGAACATCTGCCGGCTCGCCTGGGCGAAGCGGGGCTCGTCGCGGTCCAGCGGGGGCATCGCCGTCAGGCCCGGGACGTACACTGCGGCGCACAGCAGCACGAGGGCGAGCGCGCCGGCCCAGCCCCGGGCCCAGCGGCGCAGACGCCGTGCCGCCGCGGGGGAAGAAGCCATCCCCGCCGCGTCGTCCAGGATGTCGGAGAGCAGCGCTCGCATATGCCCGAGATTCGCAACCACCTCGCGGAAGCAGATCGTGCCGTCGGCGCGCCGGAGGACGCCCCGCGTTCGGAGGGGAGCGCACCGCCGCCGCCTTCGGGCGACGAGGATACGCGATCGGGAGACGGGCGCGTCTCGGCGCGGACGCCCGCGCTCGCCGCGGCCGCGCCCGAGCTTCCGCCGCGGAGGACGGCGTTCATCGGGCTCGGGCTGGGGCTGGTCGCCGCGGGGGTGTTGTTTCCGTTCGATGCGTCGATCGCGGCCGCGTTCGTGCGCGCCGGGGAGAGCCTGGGCGGGGATCTGAAGCGCGAACTCCTCGCCTTCCAGCAGTACGGGGGGACGGGCTCGGCGATCCTCCTGTGCTGCATCGTCTGGGCGCTGGACCCGCCGCGCCGACGCCGCCTGCTCGACTTCGGGATGGCGACGCTGCTGGTCGGGATCGCCGTTTTCGGCCTGAAGATGCTGATCGGGCGTCCACGGCCGAAGTTCAACGACCCGATGGCGATCCTCGGTCCGTTCGGCGCGTACCCGATCTCACCCGAAGTTGGGGTGCGGCGGGCGTGGGAGCTGGGCAGCGGGATCTCGAGCGACCTGTGGTCGATGCCGAGCAGCCACACGGCGCACGCGGTGCTGATGAGCGTCTTCCTGTACGTGCTCTACCCGCGGTTGCGGGGGATCGTGGTGGCGTTGACGGTGCTCGTCGCGCTCTGTCGGCCGCTGTTCAGCGCGCACTGGATCAGCGACGTGGCGGCGGGGGCGGGGATCGCGTTCTGCCTGTCCTGGCTCGCGGTCACCCGGTACTGGGGTGTGCGGGCATTGGACTGGCTCTGGCTGCGTTTCGTGGACCAGAACGCGACCCCGAGCTACCCCGCGATCGCCCTGAGCCGGGGGGGGCATGGGCGGGTTTGAGGCGGCCGGAAGGCGGGCGGGCGGGGAAGGCCGGGTGAAGCGGAGGTGCGGAGCGGGGCGGGCTGGAACCCCGGACAGGCGGCGGGAACGTGGCTACGATTGCCCCCACCATCCGGAGAGGTGGCTGAGCGGTTTAAGGCGCACGATTGGAATTCGTGTGGGGGCGTAAGCCCCTCGGGGGTTCGAATCCCCCCCTCTCCGCTT
>CAYMFP010000224.1:0-5323 GCA_964389385.1 uncultured Phycisphaeraceae bacterium
CTGGGGTAGGGCAGGGCAGGGTGGGGTGGGGCTACACTCCGCGCCTCATGGCACGCCTTTCTTCCTCCACCGCCCGCATTCGCGCGGACCTGCCGGAGCGTGTGATCCAGTTCGGTTCCGGTCGTCTGGCGCGCGGGTTCTGCGACGTCTTCTTCCATGCCGCGAACGAGCGCGCGGACGTGCCCTGGGGCGGACGCGTCGTGGTGATCCAGAGCACGGGCGGCGGGCGGTCGGGCGCCTTCGCCGAGCAGGACGGGCTCTTCACCGTCCTGACGCGCGGCGTGCGCCACGGGGAGGCGGTCGACGAGGCGACGATCGTCTCGAGCGTCTCGCGGGCCCTCTCGGCCGCGGACGAGTGGCCGGTCTGCCTCGCCGCGGCCCGGCAGCCCGAGATCGAACTCATCGTGAGCAACACGACGGAGGTGGGCATCCGGCACGCCTCGTCGGACCGCCCGGACGCGTCGCCGCCCGAGTCCTTCCCCGCGAAGCTCGCGGTGCTGCTGCGCGAGCGGTGCCGCGCGTTCGACGCGGACCCCGCGCGGGCCCCCGTCGTCGTGCCGTGCGAGCTGATCGAGAACAACGGGGACGCGCTGCGCTCGATCGTGCTGAACCTGTGCGAGCGGTGGCGCTTCGACGAGGCGGTGCGCCGCTGGATCGAGCGCGACGTCGTCTTCTGCAACGCGCTGGTGGACCGGATCTGCACGGAGCCGGACGATCCCGCGGCCGAGGCGCAGCGTCTCGGGTACGAGGACCGCCTGCTCACGGTCGTCGAGCCGTACCGGCTCTGGGCGATCCAGGGCGGGGAGGAGGTCCGCCGGCGCCTGCCGTGGGCCGCGGCCGATCCGGGCGTGGTCATCGCCGAGGACATCGCCCCGTTCCGGCAGCGGAAGCTGCGGATCCTGAACGGCGCGCACACGGCGAGCGTGCCGGCGGCGTTCCTCGCGGGGCACGAGGCGGTGCTCGACATGATGCGCGACCCGCTGACGGCCGCGTTCGTGGAGGGCGTGGCGCTGCGCGAGATCGTGCCGAGCCTGGAGGCCGACGGCGTGCCGCAGGCCGCGGAGTTCGCGCGCGAGGTCTTCGACCGGTTCCGCAACCCGTTCGTGCGGCACCGGCTGCTGGACATCACGCTGCAGTGCACGAGCAAGGTGTACCACCGCCTCGTGCCTTCGATCCGCTCGTACCACCGGGCGACGGGGCGGCTGCCCGGGCGGCTGTGCCTGGCGATCGCGGCGTGGCTGCTCTTCAGCCGCGGCACGCAGAGCCGCGGCGGGCAGGTGCAGGGCGAGCTGGACGGACGCCCCTACCCGATCAACGACGAGCACGCGGGCAAGCTGATGAATCACTGGTCGGGCGTGCGCCCGACCGACCCGCACGCCGTCCACGCGCTCGTGCACGCGGTGCTCTCCGACCGCCTGCTCTGGAGCGAGAGCCTCGCCACGATCCCGGGGCTCGAGGACGCGGTCGCCGAGCGGATCGTGCGGATGGCCCGCGACGGCGCCCGGGCGGCGATCCGGCACGAGAACGACACCGCGGCCTGACCCCACCCCACCCCACCGCCCACCGCCCACTGCCCACCGCCCACTGCCCACTGCCCACTGCCCACTGCCGAGACTCGTCCATGCGCATGACCCTCCGCTGGTTCGGGGAGCACGATCCCGTCACGCTCGACCGCATCCGGCAGATCCCGGGCGTGGTCGGGATCGTCGCGGCGCTCTACCACCGCCGCCCGGGGGAGGTCTGGCCGGCGGACGAGATCGAACGCCTGCGCGACGCCGCCGAGGCCGCGGGGCTGGCGCTCGACGTGATCGAGTCGATCCCGGTGCACGAGGACGTCAAGCTCGGCCGGCCGACGCGCGACCGCTACGCGGACGCGTTCGCCGAGAGCCTGCGCCGGGTCGCGGGGGTCGGCTGCCGGACCGTCTGCTACAACTTCATGCCCGTCTTCGACTGGACGCGCACGAACCTCCGCCGCCCGCTGCCCGACGGCTCGTTCAGCCTCGCGTACAGCGACGAGGAGCTGGCGCGGATGGACCTCGCCGCGGCCGAACTGCCGGGTTGGCTCGCGGGGTACACGCGCGAGGAGCTGGACGGGCTCTTCGAGGCCTACCGCGGCGTGGAGCCCGAGCGTCTGTGGGACCACCTCGCCTGGTTCCTCGAGCGCGTCGTGCCGGTGGCGGAGGAGGCCGGCGTGCGCCTCGGCATCCACCCCGACGACCCGTGCTGGCCGATCCTGGGGCTGCCGCGGATCGTCACCTCCGGCCCGGCGCTGGAGCGGCTGGTGCGGCTGGTGGATTCGCCGAGCAACGGCGTGACGCTCTGCACGGGCTCGCTCGGCTGCGCGCCGGAGAACGACCTGCCGGCGATCGCCCGGAGCCTGGCGGGGCGGATCGCCTTCGTGCACATGCGCAACGTCCGCATCACCGGCGCCGAGCCGGGGGCGCGGGCGTTCCACGAGGCCGCGCACCCGACCGCCTACGGCTCGGTCGACATGGGCGCCGTCATGCGGGCCCTGATCGAGACGGGCTTCGACGGGCCCGTCCGCCCCGACCACGGGCGCGACATCTGGGGCGAACGCGGGCGCCCCGGCTACGGGCTGCACGACCGGGCGCTCGGGGCGGCGTACCTCCTCGGGCTGGCCGAGGGGCTCGGCCGTCCGTTCCGGATGCCCGTTCCGGGCGGGGAAGGATCCTGACGCCCGGCGTGCGCGCTACCGTTCCGGGATGCCCCGCGCCCGCCGCGTCCTCCTGCTGGTCTCGCTGCCCCTGGCGGCGAGCGGGTGCCTTCCCGAACGGGAGGCCGGTTTCACGGCCCCGGACCCCTCCGCGCGGCTGAACGCGATCGCGGCCGCGGCGCCGGAGGCGAGCCCGGCCGAGATCCGCGGGCTTATCGGAGCCCTGGAATCCTCCGACCCGGCCGCCCGCCTGCTGGCGATCGCCGCGCTCGAACGGATCGCCGGGACGCGGCTGGGGTACGACCACGCCGCGCCGGAGATCGAGCGGCGGGCAGCGGTGCGCCGATGGGTAGAATGGGCCGAGGCGCAGGAGCTGGCGATCGCTCCCGCCGAAGCCGATGGCGGACGGACCCGGGCGGGAGATCGGGCGCGGGGCGAGCCCGGGTTCTCGCGTCCGGCGGACGGGACGGAGGCTTCGGCAGAATGACGCAGGGCGGCACGCAGCGTCGAGAAGAGGCCCCGAGTGGGGCACCGCCGCAGGCGGCGCCGGCCGAGCCGCTGCCCGCACGGCTCTGCTCGCCCCCGCCTCCCGCGCCCGGGCAGGCCCCGGCCGTCCGGGTCGAGATGCTCAGCGACCCGGTCTACCTCTCCGGGGCCCGGGAGCTGGTCGCGTCGATCTCCAAGCGGTTCGGGTTCGACGAACTGGGATGCTCGAAGATCGCCTTGGCGGTGGACGAAGCGCTCTGCAACGTGATCCGGCACGGGTACCGGCGGGCGGCGGACCGCCCGATCTGGGTGAGCATCTGGCCGCTGTACGAGCCGGGGTGCCCGCACGCCGGGTCCGCGAACGTCTGCGGAATCCAGGTGGTGATCGAGGACGAGGCCCGGCAGGTGGACCCGGCGGCGATCCGGGGGCGGGAGCTGGACGACGTCCGCCCCGGCGGGCTGGGGGTGCACATCATTCGGGAAGTGATGGACCACGTGGTCTATGAACGGCGGGAAGGGGAAGGGATGCGGCTCACGCTGCGGAAGCATCTGACGCATCCGGAAGGACGGACGCCGGAGCCGACGGCCGCGTCGACGGCGGGTTGAGCGGGGCGCCGCGGGCACGGACCGCGGGCCTCGGGCGAGCGACGGAACACGAGCGGGAGCGCTGCAGGGCGATGCCAGAGCACGACACGATCGAGGTCACCACCGGCCCGGACGCGCAGACGGTGGTCGTCGCGCCGCAGTCGGACGTTGACATGAGCCGCTCCCCGTCCCTGCGGGCGGCGATCCGGGAAGCGCAGGCGAAGCGCCCGGGGCGGCTGGTGGTGGACCTCGCCTCGGTGGGGTACATGGACTCGTCGGGGCTGGCGACGCTCGTGGAGGCGATGCGCGTGGCGAAGCGCGAGGGGACGGAACTCGTCCTCTGCGGGATGAACGACAAGGTGCGGGCGATCTTCGAGATCGCCCGGCTGCACCAGTTCTTCACGATCGTCGGGAACCGCGAGCAGGCGTTCGCGGCCTGAGCCGTCTGGGGCCCTGCGGGATCGTCCCGCCCCGGGCTCCGAGGCTTCCCGCCCCCGCTACCACATCGTCATGCCGCCGTCGACGGCGATGACCTGCCCGGTGAGGAAGCGGGCGTCGTCGGACTGGACGTACTCGACGGCCGCGGCGATGTCCTCGGGCTGCCCGGAGAAGTTGACCGCCTGGAGGGCCTTGACGCCGTCGATGACCTGCTGCGGCAGGTTGGTGGTCATGTCGCTCTCGATGAAGCCGGGGGCGATGACGTTGGCGGTGACGCCCTTGCCGCCGAGTTCCTTGGCGATGGTCTTGGTGAGCCCGATGAGCCCGGACTTGGCGGCGGCGTAGTTGGCCTGCCCCGCGTTGCCGACGAGCCCGGAGGTGCTGGCGATGTTGACGATGCGCCCGAAGCGCTGGCGCATCATCGGGCGGGCGGCGGCGCGGCAGGCGATGAACGCCGAGCGCAGGTTGACGTTGAGCACGGCGTCGAAGTCCGCGTCGGACATCCGGAGGATGAGCCCGTCCTTGGTGATGCCGGCGTTGTTGACGAGCACGTCGAGGCGCCCGTGCTCCTCGGCGATGGCCTCGATGGTCGAGGCGACCGCGGCCCCGTCGGCGAGGTCGAGCGTGCGGACGGAGGCCCGGCCCCCCGCCGCCTCGATCTCGGCGCGCACGTCGTTCAGCGGGCCTTCGGACCGCGCGACGAGCACGACGTGGCGTCCTTGGCCGCCCGGGGCGGGGCGGGCGAGGCGGAGGGCGATGGCGCGGCCGATCCCCCGGCTGGCGCCGGTGACGACCGCTACGCGCGGCTGCTGATCTTCGGGCATCGTGCTCTGGGTCTCGCTGTGCGGGACGGGGAAGGAACGCGGCTCAGGAGGCCGCGGTGGTGGCCTCGGCCTGGCTGTTCAGGAGCTTCACTTCTTCGAAGGGCATCTTCGCGATCTCGGCGATCGTGTTGAGCACCGCGTCCTCGCTCACCTCGAGGCCGTAGGCCTGCCCGGCCGTCTTGAGCATGCTGACGGCGCTGTGGACGAGCATCGGGGTCGGCTTGGCGCCGCCCTTGAATTCGCGGTCGCCCCGCTCGTACATGCTCTTGGCCTCGTCCTCGGAGACGCCGAGCATCGCGGCGACGATGGTCCAGGC
>CAYMFP010000225.1:0-5297 GCA_964389385.1 uncultured Phycisphaeraceae bacterium
GTGGGGGTGGGGCGCAGCAGTTGCGGGGCGGGCGCGGGCCGCGAATGTCGAGGGGCGGGTGCGGGCGGGCCGATGCGTCGGGTGGCGTGCGTCTGGGCCGGCGCGGCGCCCGAGGAGCGGCCGTGGGCGAGGCGATCCGAGATCGAACGCCGGGTGAGGGCGCCGACGGGCGGCCGCCCGGAGGGCTGCCCCGGAATCTGGTGGTCACGTACCACTACGTCCGGGAGCGGAACAGCGACGGGGTGACGGGCGTGACACCGGGGCGGTTCCGCCGGCAGGTCGAGGCGATCGGGCGGCGGTACGAGATCGTGACGGCCCCGGAGTGGGACGCCTTCGCCGCGACCACGGACGGGCTCGCCCTGATCACCTTCGACGACGCGGTGCGGGACCAGCACGAGGTCGCCTTCCCGATCCTGGAAGACCTGGCCGCGCCGTGCGTGGTCTTCACGCCGATGCGTCCGTACGCGCCGGACCCGGCGCGGGGCGAGGACGCGTGGATCACGCAGCACCTGCTGCACGCGCTGGCGCAGGAGCTGGGGTGGGAAGAACTCGAGGGGCGGGTGCGCGGACGGATCGGGGATCCGCCGGTGGACGGGGCGCGCATGGACGCGCTGTACCACTACGAGGAGCCCCGCAAGCGGCGGCTGAAGTTCCTGATGGCCTTCGCCCTCCCGCCCGAGCGGGCCGGGCGGGTGCTGCGGGCGATCAACGACGACCCGGCGGACGGCCCGCGGCTGCGCGCGGGGGACTGGTTCGCGGGCGTGGAGGGGCTGCGGGAGATGCAGGCCGCCGGGCACGCGATCGGCGGGCACGGCTTCGACCACCTGCCGTACAGCGAGATGACGCCGAAGCAGGAGGCCTCGGACATGCAGCGGGCGTTGGCGGCGCAGTCGGCTCTGTTCGGGGCGATGCCCCGCCCGCTGGCGCTGCCGTTCGGGCGGGCGTCGGCGCGGACGCGCGGCATCGCCCGGAGCCTGGGGTACACGAGCGTGTTCGGCACGGCCGAGCGGGTCGACGCCAAGGACCTGGACGCGCTGCTGGGCATCGCGTCCGAAGACGACGCACGGGCGCCGAGGGGAACGCCGGCCCTGGCCACCCCCGCCGGCGCAGGAGCACACGCATGAGCGGACCCACCATCGCCCCTCCGCCCGCGGCGCGGAACACGACGGCCGCCCGCCCCACGATCGAGCCCTGCCGGAACGACGCGGAGCTGCGCGCGTACATCGACGCCCACTGGCGGCGGAACCACGTCCTCGCCCGCGACGGGCGGATGTTCGACTTCCAGTACCGCACGCCCTGGGTCGACCGCCAGGTCTTCCCGAGGGGGACGAGCGTGCTGTGCGCCTACGACGACGAGGGCGCGGCCGGGGAGGCCGGGCGGCTCGTCGGGTTCCTGGGGGCGATCGTCGCGCCGTACCCGCGGCCGCGGTCGTTCTGGCTGGCGCTCTGGCACGTCCTGCCGGACCTGAAGGGGTGCGGGCTGGGGGGGCGGCTGCTCGGGTCGATGCAGACGCTGGCGGAGAACGCCTGCGGGGGCGGGGGGTGGATCGGGACGTTCGGGGCCGGTCCGGAGGCGGTGCCGGTCTATCTGAAGCGGGGGTACGCGGTCCGGGCCGTGCGGCGGTGGGTCTTCGAGCCGGGCTCGTCCGACGCCGGCCCGCCGGAGGCCGCGTGGGCGGCGCCGTGCGGCGGGTACGCGCCGGACTCGGACTGGCTGGCGTACCGGTACGACGGGCACCCGATCTACCGGTACGAGCGGCGCGACGCCGGCGTGTTCCGGACGGAGACGAACACGTGGGGCGTGGTGACGCACTGCCTGCGGATCTCGGCGGGGCGGCAGGGGGCGGAGGAGGCCGCGGCCGTGTGGGCGCGGGACCGCGCCCGGGCGGAGCAGCTCGGGATGCCGCACCTGATGGACGCGTGGTCGTTCGAGACGCCCGGACCGGGGTGGACGCTGGCGAGGGAGGACCTGCCGAGCGTCTTCCACCCGCCGGAGGCGCGGGGGAACCTGATCTACGCCTCGGGCCGCCCGGTGCTGCCCTCGATGGTGACGAAGGGGGACTGCGACCAGGACCGGCCGAACTGACCGGGGCGCGGCGCCGGCCGGCGGCCGTCCGCTACCGGCTCGCCCGGATCTGCTCGAGCCTGTCCCGGACCTCGCTCCGCTCGAGCTGCCCGTTGCCGTTGGTGTCCGCGCGCCGGAAGGCCGCGGCCGGATCGTCGGCCCGCTGCCCGGCGCGGGTCGTGCGGTACTCCTCGAACGAGAGGGCGCCGCTGCCGTCGGCGTCGGCCCGCTCGAACCCGCGCTCGATGCGGTTGCTGAGGCGCCCCTCGCGGGCGCCCTGGCAGCCGCCGGCGGCCGCGAGGGGCAGGGCCAGCACGAGGAGACCGGTCAGGAGGCGGGCGGGGCGGCGGGACGCCGGGGACGGGGCGGGGGCGGGAGTGGGGCGGTTCATGGCGTGAGGAACCCGTGATCGGCGGGCGTATTTCCGGCCTCGCCGGGGGCGATGGAGGGGAACGGAGGCGGCATTCACCCGCTCGGGGGGCGCCGGCGCGAACGTCCGGAGATTGTTCGGCGTACCGTCTGGGCTATGCCCGCCCCGCGTGTTGCCATCGTCGGCCGACCCAACGTCGGCAAGTCCTCGCTCCTGAACATGATCGCCCGGGAGCGGATCTCGATCGTCGACCCGACGCCGGGGGTGACGCGCGACCGCGTGAGCGTCTACGTCGAACTCGACGGCCCCGAGCCGAAGGACCCGAAGAAGCCGCTCGAGCTGATCGACACGGGCGGGTACGGCGTCTACGTGGCCGAGGGGCAGCGCTTCAACGAGGTGAACGAGGACCTGAGCCGCCTGACGGGGGACATCGAGCGGCAGATCGCCGCGGCGGTGTCGGGGGCGGACCTGATCCTCTTCGCGGTCGACGTGCAGGCGGGGATCACGGCGGCGGACGAGGAGATCGCGCGGCTGCTGCGGACGCAGAAGCTCGGGCGGGCGAAGGACTCGGAGAAGGTCCCGGTCCGGGTGATCGCGACGAAGGTCGACGGCCCGAAGTGGGAGACGCACGCGTACGAGCTGTCCGGGCTCGGCTTCGGCGAGCCGCTGATGTGCAGCTCGACGACGAACTACCTGCGCCGCACGATGCTCGAGCAGCTCTACGGGATCCTGCCGGAGACGGACGGGGAGGGGGAGCCGAAGGTCGACATGAAGCTGGCGATCGTCGGCAAGCGCAACGCCGGCAAGAGCAGCCTCGTGAACCGCCTGGCGGGCGAGGAGCGGGTGATCGTCTCCGAGATCGCGGGGACGACGCGCGACGCGATCGACGTGCGGTTCGAGATGGACGGGCGGAGCTTCCTGGCGATCGACACGGCCGGCCTGCGCCGCCGGAAGAGCTTCCAGGACCAGATCGAGTGGTACGCCTTCGACCGCGCCCAGCGGGCGATCGAGCGGGCCGACGTCTGCCTGCTGCTCATCGACGCGACGGAGCCGATCAGCCAGGTCGACGAGCAGATGACCGCGCTCGTGCAGAAGAGCTACAAGCCGGTCGTGATCGTGATCAACAAGTGGGACCTCGTCGAGGGCCGGGTTGGGCCGAAGGGGCGGCCGGTCACGGTGAACGACTACGAGGACTACGTGCGGCGCGAGCTGAAGGGGCTCAGCTTCGCGCCGATCGCGTTCATGAGCGCCAAGGAGGGGACGAACGTGCACGGCGTGATCGACGTGGCGTTCGACCTGCACCGGCAGGCGTCGCAGCGCGTCGGGACGGGGGAGCTGAACCGGCTCGTCAAGGGCATCCTGGAGGTGCGGGGCCCGTCGAACAAGCTCGGGACGCAGGCGAAGGTGTACTACGCGGCGCAGGTGCGGACGAACCCGCCGACGCTGGTGCTGATCGTGAACAGGACGGAGCTGTTCGACCCGATGTACGAGCGGTTCCTGATGAACCGCTTCCGGGAGAAGCTGCCGTTCGAGGAGGTGCCGATCCGGCTCATCCTGCGGAGCAAGCGCCGCGCCGAGGAGGCCGTGCGCGACCGCGAGAAGCGGCGGATGCGGGCCGAGGGGACGGTCGGCAAGCAGCGGATGTACGCGACGGACGCGGAGGGCGGCTTCGAGGGCGACTTCGACATCGACCCGGAGCAGCTCGACATGGACGTGCTGCTCAGCGACCTGCCGGAGGACGCGCGGGCGTACTTCGACGAGTGATCCCGGGCGCCTCCCCGAGCGGATCCATGAACCCGCGGGGCTTCCCCGCGTACGCCTGGAATGAGTGACCCGAGAGGGAGAGGGCCGCTGCGTCTCGCCTGCGTCGGCCTGGTCTGGCTGGCGCTCGCCGGGCTGCTGCTCGGCGTGGGCGTCGCGCGCGGGCTGCCGCTGGTCTGGTGGCCGACCGAGCCGGAGACGGGCCGCTTCGCCCGCCTGTTCATGTTCGCCTGCCTGCTCGGCACGGTGCTGACGTTCCACGCCGGGGCGGTCGCGCTGGCGCTCTCGGGCGCGGCGGCCGTCCTGCGGGCGCGGCGCGCGGCCGTCGTCGCGCTGGTCTTCGGCGCCGCCTGCGTCGCCTCCGCGGCCTGGTCGCTCGTGCCGCGGGCGCCCGCCTCGGACCACCGCCCCGAACTCACCGTGCTGTCGGCGAACCTGCTGGTGGGCAACCCCACCCCCGAGCGCATCGTCCCGCAGATCCTGGCGGCCGACGCCGACGTCGTGCTGCTCCAGGAGGCGTTCTCGCCGCAGTGGAACGCGATCGAGCCGCTGCTCCGGGAGCGGTATCCCTACAGCGTGCAGCGGCGGGGCCGGCAGGGAGCGTTCGCGATCTTCTCGCGGCTGCCGTTCGTCGGGGAGCCGATCCGCGAGGCGGACGACGGCTTCGGACGCCCGCGCGTCGCGGCGACCGTCCTCTTCGACGGGCGCCCGCTGCTCGTCCGCAACGTGCACCTGCCCTCGCCGGGCGTCCTCACGATCCTGCCGGAGCAGACGCGGGCGGCCGAGGCCCTGGCCGACGAGGCCCGCACGGCCGGGGCGCCGGCGCTGCTCGCGGGCGACTTCAACAGCCCGCACGACGCGCCCACGCTGCGGGCGCTGCGCAAGGCGGGGCTGATCGAGGCGCACCGGGCCGCGGGGCGGGGGCGCGGCGCCACCTGGCCGCGGCGCACGTTCCTGCGGCGCTTCCCCGGCGTCGGCATCGACCACGTCTACGTGACGCCGGAGCTGGAGCCGGTTCGGGCGGAGGTGGGGGAGACGTTCGGCTCGGACCACGCGCCGGTGATCGTGCGGGTGCGGTGGCGGGAGGAGCGGTGAGGGGGA
>CAYMFP010000226.1:0-5291 GCA_964389385.1 uncultured Phycisphaeraceae bacterium
GGCGGCAGGATGGGGCGGCGATGCGCGGGGCCCGGCGCGGGCCCGCGTTCCGAAGCAACAGAGAGAGGAGTGCGTGATGCGTTCGACCAAGGTTTGTCTGTTCGGCGGCGCGCTGATGGCCGCCGGCCTCACCGCGCAGGCGCAGGAGTTCATCCACCTCGAGGGCAGCTACGACGGGTCGTACACGTCGCTCGCGTACTCCTACGCGTACGGCGGGACGTTCAACGCCGCCTACGCCCCCGACGCGCTCAACACGCTGGACGTCGGGTACAGCTACTTCACCGGGACGACCACGGTCTCGACCCACCAGTCGAGCACGGAGCTGCGCGTCCAGGGCTCGTGGGCCGGCGACGGCGCGTACGCCTACGGCTTCGGCACCGCGTTCATGCAGCAGTTCTTCCAGGTGACGGAGGACGCGCAGCTCCTGATCTCCTGGGACCTCCAGCACACCGACGGGTACGGGTTCGCCGGCCTGTTCGCGGGCGACACCGAGCTGTTCATCCTCAACCCCGTCCAGGGAGGGAGCCCCCTCGTCGGCTCGGTGCTCATCGACGTCTCGGCCGGGGTCGAGTACCTCGCCGTCATCGACTTCTACCCGTTCTTCTTCCAGAGCGACACGACGCAGTTCATCAGCATGACGGTCGTTCCCACGCCGGCCTCCGCCGGGCTGCTCGCCGCGGGCGGCCTGCTGGCGGCGCGCCGCCGCCGCTGACCGGTCGCGGCCGGGCGTGACGGCCGCCCGGCACGGCTGGCGCCACCGAACGCGCGGCGGGGCGGGCTTGATTCGCCCGCCCCCGCCGCTTTAGGCTTGTCCGACCATGACCCTCCACGCCGCCCACCATCATCACCACGGAGAGCCCCACCCCGGCAGGTGATCGGTGCGCACGCGACTGGACCCCCGCGACGCCGACCCCTGCCGGGTCGGCGTTTTTCGTTCCCGGATCGCCGGCCCCGGCTCCGGCAGCAAAGGCCCGAGATGACCACGATCGGCACCTCGACCCGAACGACCCCCGACGCCCCCGTCTTCGGCGGCGACGCGCACCCGCTGCGGCTCGCCGTCCCCAAGGGCCGGATGCACGAGGAGGTCGTCGCGCTCCTCGCGGCGACCGGGCTGCGGCTCGGGCGCAGCGCCCGCGGCTACCGCCCGAGCGCCTCGCTCCCGGGCGTCGAGGTGAAGATCCTCAAGCCGCAGAACATCGTGAAGATGCTCGAGGCCGGGACGCGCGACCTCGGCTTCGCGGGGGCGGACTGGGTCCGCGAACTCGGCGTCGAGGACGCCCTGGTCGAGGTGCTCGACACCGGCTTCGACCCCGTCCGCATCGTCGTCGCCGCGCCGCGGAGCGTGCTCGTCCGCGAGGGCGGGGGCTGGCGCCTGCCGACCCCCGCCGAGCTGGGGCACCCCATCCGCATCGCGAGCGAGATGGAGGCCCTCACCCGCGCGTGGATCGCCCGCCGCGGGTACGCGGAGGGCCGCGACGCCGTCTTCGTGCGCACCTACGGCGCCACCGAGGTCTTCCCGCCGGAGGACGCCGACTGCATCGTCGACGTCACGGCCACCGGCGCGACGCTCGAGGCGAACGACCTCGTCGTCCTCGACGAAGTCACCCGCAGCAGCACCCGCCTCTACGCCTCCCGCACGGCGATGGAGGACGCCGGGAAGCGCCGCCGCATCGACGCCCTCGCGATGCTCCTGGCCAGCGTGCTCGAGGCGCGCGGCCGCGTCATGCTCGAGGTGAACGTCGACGAGGCCGCGTTCGAGCGCGTCGCCGGCATCCTCCCGTGCATGCGCGAGCCCACGGTCAGCAAGCTGCACTCGGGGGCCGGCTACGCCCTCAAGGCGGCGGTGAAGAAGGACGTCCTCCCCGAACTCCTCCCGGCGCTCAAGGCCGCCGGGGGCACGGACATCGTCATCACCCCCATGGTGCAGGTCGTGCCGTGATCGCCGCTCTGCCGAGCGAAGAATGCGCACCGGGGGCGACGCGTCGCCCGGAACGTTCGCGAGAGACTTTGGGAGCTTGACGTGGCGACTCCGACACCGGCCGACCCCACCCCCACCCCTACCCCATCCCCCTCCTCCGCGCAGCCGATCGCGGCCGTCGCCGCGGTGCAGGGCAGCGCCCGCCTCCGCACGGCCGACCGCTACGCCGTCCCCCGCGTCCCGCAGCCGATCGACCTCCGCCTCCAGGCGAACGAGGGCCCGGAGCCGCCGCGCGAACTCACCGAGTGGCTCGCCCGGCAGCCGATGAAGTTCGTCAACCAGTACCCCAACCCCGCCCCGCTCGAGAAGGAACTCGCCCGCCACATCGGCGTGGACCCCGCCCGGGTCGTCGCCACGGCCGGCGCCGACGACGCCCTCGACCGGATCTGCCAGGCCTTCCTCGACGAGTCGCGCCGCGCCGTCATGGCCCGCCCGACCTTCGAGATGATCCCGCGCTACGTGCACAAGGCGACCGGCGGCGAGCCCGCCTGCCGCGTCGAGGTCCCCTGGATCGACCCGGCCGCCGGCTTCCCGATCGACGCGTTCCTCCGCGCGATCAACGGCCGCACCGGCGCCGTCTTCGTCGTCACGCCGAACAACCCCACCGGGCTCGAGGCCAGGCCCGAGCACCTGGAGGCGATCGCCGAGCGCCTCGCCGCCGTCGGCGGCGGAGGGGTGCTGGTGGCCGACCTCGCCTACGACGAGTTCGCGGACGCGAGCCTGATGCCCGTCTGCCTCCGCCTGATGGAGCGGTTCGGCAACGTCGCCGTCACGCGCACCATGAGCAAGGCGTGGGGCCTGGCGGGCCTCCGCGTCGGGTACGCCGTCGCCACGGAGGAGATCGCCTCCGCCCTGCGCACCATCGGGCACCCGTACGGCGTCTCGCACGCCTCGCTCGCCCTCGCCGAGCGCTGGCTCCGCGAGGGGCGCGAGGCGATGGAGCGCGGCGTCGAACGCGTCTGCGCCGAGCGGGCCGAGCTGGCGGGCCTGCTCGTCCGCCTCGGCGCCGACGCGCTGCCGAGCGGGGCCAACTTCGTCCTCGCCTCCTTCGGGCGCGGGCCGCACGGCCTCGCCCGCGCCGCCTGGGTCCGCGACGCCCTCGCCTCGCTCGGCATCGCCGTCCGCCTCTTCGAGCGCCCGGCCGAGATCGCCGGGCACGTCCGCATCTCCTGCCCGTGCTCGGAGGCGAGCTTCGCCCGCCTGTCGGAGGCCCTGCGCCGCGCCCTCCGCCCGAACGCCCTCGCCGAGACGCCCGGCGAGAAGGGCGACTGGGTGCTGGTGCGCACCCGGGAGGAGGCCGAGAAGGCCCGCTTCGAGCGCCGCGTCTCGCTCGGCATCGGCGGCCCCGACCTGCTCGGCGCGGGCGCCGCCCGGATCGTCGCCGATGCCGCCGAGGCCCGGGCGCTCCTCGCGAGCCTCGCGCCCCAGCCCGAGGAGACCCCCGCGTGAGCGACCGCCCGCCCAGCGTCCCGGCCCCCCGCTCGGCCGTCGTCGAGCGCCGCACGAGCGAGACGCGCCTCCGCGTCGAACTCGCCCTCGATCCGGACCCCGGGGCCGCCGGCCCGCAGGAGATCTCCACCGGACTCGGCTTCCTCGATCACATGCTCGCGGGGCTCGCCAAGCACGCCGGGTTCGGGCTGAGCCTCACCTGCGACGGCGACCTGCACATCGACGACCACCACACCGTCGAGGACTGCGCCATCGCCCTCGGGCAGGCGCTGGACCGGGCGCTCGGCGACCGCGCCGGCGTCCGCCGATTCGGACATGCCTACGCCCCGCTGGACGAGGCGCTCGCCCGCGTCGTGGTCGACCTCGTCACCCGCCCGCACGCCGAGGTGCATCTGGGCCTGCAACGCCCGATGATCGGGCAGGTCGCCTGCGAGAACGTCGTGCACTTCTTCCGCAGCCTCGCCGTCAACGCCCGCATGACGCTGCACGCCGACGTCCTCCGCGGGGAGAACGACCACCACCGCGCCGAGGCCGCGTTCAAGGCGCTGGCCGTCGCGTTGCGCGAGGCCGTGCAGATCGTCGGCTCCGGGCAGGCGAGCACGAAGGGCGTCCTCTGAGGCCGCCCCATCTCCGGAGATCCCGAGAAGCGGACCTTCCTCTGTGAGCGTCACACCCACCCCCGTCCATGTCGTCCACTCCTCCACGGCCAACACGGCGAGCGTCATCGCCGCGCTCGCGCGCTGCGGCGCCGAGCCCGTGCTCACGGAGGACCCCGGAGCGATCGAGCGGGCCGAGCGGCTCGTGCTCCCGGGCGTCGGCTCCTTCGGCGCCATGATGCGACAGCTCGCCGACACGGGCGTGGTCGAGATCCTGCGCGAGCGCCTCCGCGACGAGCGGCCGACCCTCGGCATCTGCCTCGGCATGCAGGTGTTCTTCGAATCGAGCGAGGAGAGCCCGGGCGTGCGGGGCCTCGCCGTCGCCCCCGGCCGCGTCGCCCGCTTCCGAGACCCGGGGGGAGCCCCGGGCGCAGGCTCGGGGTCCGGTCCGTCCGGAGCGGCGCCGCTCCGCATCCCGCAGTTCGGCTGGAACTCCGTCGCCGCCGACGCCGCTTGCCGCGTCCTCGCGAGCGGGCCCGTCTACTTCGCCAACTCGTACCGCGCGACGGACGCCGAGGCCCTCCGCGCCGCCGGCTGGCGCCTCGCCACCGCCCGCCACGGCGGTGCCTTCATCGCCGCCGTCGAGCGAGGCCAGCACGGCCAGATCACCGCCTGCCAGTTCCACCCCGAACTCAGCGGCCCCCTCGGCGCCGCCCTCCTCCGCCGCTGGCTCGGCGCCGCAGAGCGGCGGAGCCGCGCAGCAGCGGAGCAGCAGATCGGAGCCCCCGAATGACCGCCCGCGTCCGATCCCCCCTCCGCTCTGCTGTTCCGAGCTCTGCCGATCCGAGTTCCGCGCTCACGGAGCGCGGCACGAACCTGCTCCCCCGCGTCATCCCCTGCCTCGACATCAAGGGCGGCCGCGTCGTCAAGGGCGTCCGCTTCCAGGGCCTGCGCGACGCCGGCGATCCCGTCGAGCGAGCCGCGCTCTACGAGGCCCAGGGCGCCGACGAACTCGTGATGCTCGACGTCTCCGCCACGCCCGAGGCCCGCTCCCACGCCGTCGAGACCGTCGCGGGCGTGCGCGCCGTCCTCGGCATTCCCCTCACCGTCGGCGGCGGCGTGCGCGAGCCCGAGGACGCCCGCCGCCTCCTCGCCGCCGGGGCCGACAAGGTCGGCGTGAACACCGCGGCCGTGCAGGATCCGTCCCTTATCTCCCGCCTCGCCGACCGCTTCGGCGTCCAGTGCACCATCCTCGCCGTCGACGCGGC
>CAYMFP010000227.1:0-5265 GCA_964389385.1 uncultured Phycisphaeraceae bacterium
AGGGCTGCGTGTATCCGGCGTCTTGAACGACGCAGCCGTCGGCCTGACCTACTTCAACGACATCGGATCCACGCCGGCTACGTTATCGGTCGTGGAACTCGAAGGTATGTATGTTGATCGCCTCTTCTTTGCTGGACGCAATTCGCCCAATTTTGATGACTACGTGATCCTGTCGATCACCCTGGACGTCATCCCTGTCCCCACGCCCTCCGCGGGCGCCGCGCTGCTCATCGCCGGCGGCGTGCCCCTTGCCCGCCGGCGACGAGGGGTGTAGACGAAAGTGCAGCGCTGCGGCGCGGCCCCGAGACCTTTCCGATCTCGGGCTGCGCACGCGCCGTGGTCAACGAATGCAGGAGCAGACGCGGCCGACGTGAGTCAGGCGCGTCTTGCCAATCTGGGGACGAAAGTCGCCGACAGCCGCCCGTCGGCCGCCATGCGGGGCAGTTCGCGTAGCTGTTGGCCATCCGTGTCTTCCGACAGACCGCCGTGCGACACGAGTTCATGGTGCTGTGGGGCGTACTCCGGCCGTCGGGCACATACCTCGGGGCGGGTTCCGTGCGGTCCCGGCGGCGTGAGGATGGTTGGCGACGGGGCTGCTGACGATCACGCACGTGTCAGAGGGAGTCGATAGGGATTCAGCTCCTTGCCCCGCGACGAGCGCAGAGCACGCGGCGGGCGAGATCGGGCCAGAGAGTGGGGGAGGGCCAGGCGTGGATCTACGCTGTGGCATGCAGGAAGCGCACCCGGGGCGTCGTTTGCGGGAGTTGATGGATCGGTCGGCGCCGGTGGCGGCGCCGGGGTGTTTCAACGGGTTGGTCGGGATGGCGGCCGCGGACGCGGGGTTCGAGGCCGTGTACGTCTCCGGGGGGGCGACGAGCGTGGCCGCGGGCGTGCCGGACGTGGGGCTGCTGGGGCTGGAGCACTTCTGCCGGGTGATCCGGGAGGTGGCGGACGGGAGCCGGCTGCCGGTGCTGGCGGACGCGGACACGGGGTTCGGCGAGGCGGAGATGGTGCGCCGGACGGTGATCGAGTATCACCGGGCGGGGGCCGCGGGGCTGCACATCGAGGACCAGGTCTTCCCGAAGCGGTGCGGGCACCTGGACGGGAAGACGCTGATCCCCGTCGAGGACGCGGCCGCGAAGGTGCAGTGGGCGGCGGAGGCGGCGCGGGATTGCTCGGGGGGGGAGTTCATCGTGTGTGCGCGCACGGACGCGTACGGGGTGGAGGGGTTCGAGGCGGCGGTGGAGCGGTCCGTCGCGTACGTCGAGGCCGGGGCGGACATGATCTTCCCGGAGGGGTTCAAGACGGAGGACGACCTGGCCCGCTTCGCCGAAGCGCTGCGCGGCCGCGCGGGCCGCCGCGTCTATCTGCTCGGGAACATGACGGAGTTCGGGAAGACGCCGCTGATCCCGCTGGCGCGGTGGGGGGAGTTGGGGTACGACCTGGTGATCTACCCGGTGACGATGCTGCGCGTGGCGATGGGTGCGGTGACGCGGGCGATGCGGCAGCTCCGGGAGGAGGGGACGGCGGCGGGGTTCGTCGAGGGGATGCAGACGCGGGAGGAGCTGTACCGGATGGTGCGGTACACGCCCGGCGTCGAGTGGAAGTTCATGGGCGAGCGGTGAGGCGCGCTCCGGCTTGCATCGGGTGAGATCGGCGGGCAAGCTGGGGCGATGGACAGGCGGCGCGTCGGCGGAATCGGGATCGCGCTGCTGCGCTGGGCGGCGGTCGGGCTCGCGGTCCAGGCGGCGGTCGCGCTGTGCGTCGCTCTGGCCGGCTCGGGGCGTGGGCTGCGGGCGCCGGGCGTCTACGGCGTGCCGATGGGCGGCTTTCTGGGGTATCAAGCGGACGCGTGGCTCGGGACGGGGTGGGTGCACCGCACGTTCGCCACGTATCTGGAGCGGCGCGGCGGGTTCGAGTCGGAGCCGCCCGATGCGGACGGGGTGTGGCCGGCCTGGACGCCGTGGTCCGTCGGCGGGCACGCGGCCTGGGGGCTGGCTCGGCGTGCCGAGGGACGGGCGAAGGGGGTGCAAGGCCTGAACGAGTTCCGGAACGGGCGCGACATCGGCGTCGGGCTGCCGGCCGTGGCGTTCTGGTGCGAGGTGGAGGG
This sequence comes from uncultured Phycisphaeraceae bacterium, assembly GCA_964389385.1. Classification (GTDB taxonomy): domain Bacteria; phylum Planctomycetota; class Phycisphaerae; order Phycisphaerales; family UBA1924; genus CAYMFP01. Next base: position 2,111 of record CAYMFP010000227.1, read on the forward strand.
GGAGTACCTGCACGAGCCGTGGCGCGGGGGCGCGGGCTGGCCGGCGACGGTGGTGCGGGGCGGCGCGCTGCTCTCCGAGAAGCACCGCCCGGTCAACCACTCGCGCATCGTCCCGCTCCGCCCGGTGTGGGCGGGGGTGGCGGTGAACACGGCGTTCTGGGGCGTCGCGGGGTGCGCGGCGTTCGCGTCGATGCGGGCGGTTCGGCAGCGCCGGCGGGTGCTGCGGGGGTGGTGCCCCGAGTGCGGGTACGACCTCGGGTTCGATCTGCGGGCGGGGTGCGCCGAGTGCGGGTGGGGCAAGAGGAATGGCCGGAGCGAGGCCGCACGGACGGGGAGGTTCGTCACGAGCCGCCGTCGGTCAGCAGTTCGGCGAGGCGGAGGGGCGTGACGATCCGCACGCCTTCGATGGCCGTCCCGAACAGGTGGCCGAAGTCTCGGCGGTCACCGGTGACGAGGTGGGTGCATCCGGATCGGATCGCGGCGCAGAGGATCGGTGCGTCCTTCTCCGTGATCTCCACCGGGAGCGGGAAGAGGACGGAGGGGACGACCTCGACGCCGAGCAGGGCGCGCTCGAGCCCGGATGCCCATGCGGGGCGCTTGACGGAGACGTTGCGCACGGCCTCCTCGCGGGCGAAGTCGCTGGTGACGACGGCGGCGCGTTCCTTCGCCAGCGCGACCAGACGCGCGAGGTTGCTCTCCGGGTTGCTCGCGGAGAAGAGCACGTTGGCGTCGAGGAAGACGCGCATCCGGGCTCAGGCGGAGCGGCGGCGGGGCTTGGCGCGGTCCAGCGCCTTGCCGACGGCCTCGTCGTCGGCGGTGAACTCGGCGATGCGGTCCTCGGAGTAGAGCTCGATGGGGACGCTGAAGGCGGGGCGGAGGAGCAGGCCGCCGTCGGTCTGCTCGAGGATCAGCTCGTCGTTGGGCTTGAGCCCGAGGGCTTGGCGGAGGGCGGCGGGGATGGTGATGACGCCGCGCTCGTTGATGGTGACCTTGGTCCTCACGATCTCAGTATAGCCGATTTACTGATGTTCTGCCACAACTCGGGGGAGGCAGTGCGGATCGCGGCGCAGGGAACGGGCGGAGAGGGCAGGCGGGGGCGAAGGCCGGAGTCGCTAGACTCTCGCCCCCCGCCGCCGGGCGTGTGGCGTCGGGGGCGTGGGGAATGGGCGGGGCGGGCCCGGTTTCCTTGAGGGAGTCAGCATGACGGACGCGACGACGGCGGAGCAGCGGGCGGTGGCGACGGCGAAGAAGCCGGGTGGGCTCGAGGGCGTGGTGGCCGGGGAGACGGCGATCTGCGCGGTCGACCAGGACTCGCTGATCTACCGGGGGTACGAGATCGCGGACCTGGCCGAGCACGCGACGTTCGAGGAGGTCGCGTTCCTGCTGCTGGAGGGGCACAAGCCGAGCCGGGAGGAGCTGCTGCGGTTCCACGCGGAGTTGGCGGGCGAGCGGCGGCTGCCGGACGCGGTGGTGGACTTCCTGCTGGAGATGCGGCGCCCGCTGAAGGAGGGGGCGGCGGTGCCGATGGACGTGCTGCGCTCGGCCGTGAGCATCCTGGGGAACCTGGACCTGGCGAGCCAGAAGAACACGCCGGAGGCGAACCTGCGGAAGAGCAAGCGGCTGCTGGCGAAGATCCCGACGATCATCGGGCACATGCAGAACATCATCGACGGGCGGGAGATCGTCGAGCGGGAGACGGGCGGGGACGAGCGGCTGGGGCACGCGGCGAACCTCATCTACCTGATGACGGGCGAGAAGCCCGGGGAGGAGGCGACGCGGGTGATGGACGTGTCGCTGATCCTGTACGCCGAGCACGACTACAACGCGAGCACGTTCGCGAGCCGGGTGATCGCGGGGACGCTCAGCGACATGCACGGGGCGGTGACGGGGGCGATCGCGGCGCTCAAGGGCCCGCTGCACGGCGGGGCGAACGAGGCGGCGATGGAGATGCTCAAGGAGCTGGTGGACGAGGTGGAGGCGGGGAAGACGGTGGAGGAGTGGTTCGCGAAGGCGCTGGCGGAGAAGCGCAAGCTGATGGGCTTCGGGCACCGCGTCTACAAGAACGGGGACCACCGGGCGCCGATCCTGCACGCGCTCGGGCGGAAGGTGGCGGAGCGGAAGCAGTCCGAGGGGAACGGCTTCTTCGTGAAGCTCTTCGAGATCGGCGAGCACCTGCAGCGGCTGATGCTGGAGCAGAAGCAGATCCACCCGAACGTGGACTACCCGTGCGGGATGACGTACTACACGCTGGGGATCCCGGTGCCGCAGTACACGCCGATCTTCGTGGCCTCGCGGGTGAGCGGGTGGTGCGCGCACATCATGGAGCAGCACGCGAACAACCGGCTGATCCGCCCGCGGGCGGACTACATCGGGCCGGCGCGGAGGAAGTGGACGGCGTGAGGGGAGCGGAGCCGCCGCGGAGGCCAGGGGGCGCGCCGGGCCGGGCGGGGGCAGGGTCCGGCGCCCCGACGGCGTACCGCCCGTCGGTGCTCACCGGATTCGGCGCTCTCCGCCGCGACGCCCGCGAGGGCAACCTGAGCTCGGGCAACGCGTGGGGGTTCTTCCCGGACGCGGAGGGCGGCTTCGCCGTCCGCCCGCGGCTGATGCTCCACGTCACGGTCCCGATCTTCCTCGCGGTCTCCGCCGCCGGCGTCGCCTGCTTCATCTGGTTGCAGTCGCGCGCCCCGTCGCCCGACGTCGTCGCGATCGCCGGCTTCGCGACGACGGCGGCGATCGGCGGCGTCGCGGCGGCGCTGCACACGAACGTCCGCATGTGGCGGCGGAGCCTGCCGGCGCTCGCCGTCGACGCGCGTTCCGGCGACGTCTTCGTCCACGGCGAGCGGGTCTGCCGCCGCGACGACGTGCGGCGGATCGAACTCGTCCGCTACGTCACCGTCCGCGGCTCCAGGGCGAACCGGGTGACCACCTTCCACCGCGACCTCGTGCTCACCTGCCGGGACGGCGCGGGCGGCGAGCGGCACCACCGCCTGCTCGGCCGCGCCGAGACGCGCAAGCTGGCTCCGAAGATCGCGGCCCACCTGGGCGTCCCGCTCACCGAATCGGACCTCGGGCGGATCGCCTGAGGCGGCGTGCCGGCCGCGAGATCCCGGGCTCGTCCGGCGACGCTGGGGCCCGCCCGCACTCGGGGCAGGCGC
>CAYMFP010000228.1:0-5257 GCA_964389385.1 uncultured Phycisphaeraceae bacterium
AAGCGGAGAGGGGGGGATTCGAACCCCCGATGACCCGGAGGCCATACTGGATTTCGAATCCAGCGCATTCAACCGCTCTGCCACCTCTCCGGGGTCTGCGGCGCGGTTGCCGAGGACGCCATCGTAGCCCGGATCCCGGCGGGCGACGAGGGGGCCATCGCATTCTGGGGAGCGTCGTGCTTGGGCGGCGGGGCTCGCTGGGGGGCGGGCCGGACGGTCGGGTTCCGGACCGCTCGGGGCGGTGTGGGAGGGATCGCCGGGCTGCGGCGGTGCGCGCGGCGTCGGGCGCGGACGGGCGTTGGGGCGGGGTCAGCGGGCGGTGCGGTCGGGCCGGGTGGAGGCGAGGACCTCGACGAGCCCGGCGGCGATCTGCTCGGGCTCGGGCATGCGGCCGGGGCCGAGGTGGCGGCAGGCCTGCCAGCCCTCGCCGGGGGCGAGGAGGGCGAAGCCGTCGGCCCGGAGGGCAGCGGCGTTGCGCTGGGTGGCGGGCTGGGCCCACATGACGGCGTTCATCGCGGGGGCGAGGAGGACGGGGACGCGCGCGCGGTCGACGGCGGAGAGGACGAGGCTCACGGCGTCGTCGGCCCGGCCGGTCGCGAGGCGGGCGAGGCAGTCCATCGTGGCGGGGGCGACGACGGCGGCGTCGAGGCGGTCGGCGAGGCGGATGTGCTGCGGGTCGGCGCCGTCGATCTGCTCCCAGGCGCTGGTGATGACGGGGCGGCCGGAGAGGGCCTGGAAGGTGAGGGGCGTGACGAAGCGCTGGGCGCCCTCGGTCATGACGACGTGCACTTCGGCGTCGGCCTGGACGAGGCGGCTGACGAGCGAGCAGGTCTTGTAGGCGGCGATCCCGCCGCAGACGCCGACGAGCACGCGTCGGCCCCGGACGTGCGGGCGGAGCAGGGCGGGGTCCAGCGTCGGCTCGATGCCCATGAAAACGGGCCCCGGCGCGGCCGCGCCGGGGCCCGGTCGGGTGTTCCGGATCAGGTGAGCAGGTCGCGCTCGCCGGTGGGCAGGAGTTCGGGATCGTCGCTCGGGGCGTACTCGATCGCGATCTTGTCCTGGAGGATCTCCTCGATGACGAGTTCGAGGTCGGAGCGGCCTTCGCGCTCCACGAGGGGGCGGGCGCCCTCCATCAGCTCGCCGAGGCGGCGCTGGATGAGGACGCAGAGCTTGAAACGCCCGCCGACCTTGTCGACGATCTCGTCGCTTTTCAGGGCTTCGATCATGTGCTAGGCTCTCCGGGGGGCGGCGCTGGCCTCGCCCGCGATGGCTGCGCTCGTCCGCCGTGCGGGTGCGTACGAGTCCGGGTCCGATCGGGTTCTCGCGGCGGCTGCCCACCGGGCGCCGCGAGCGGCCTGTACTGTAGGCCCCTCGCCGCATCGTGGGAATCGGGGTGGGAATCGGGGATTCCCGCCGCGAGCGCCGCGGATGCCCGTGTCTGTATCCCTCGTACCGGGTCCGTCGCGTCGGCGGCGGGCCGGAATGGAACGCCGATGACCGCGCAGACCGACAGCACCCCGTGGAGGCCAGGCGACAAGGTCATCCACGCCGGCAAGCCCGAGTGGGGGGTGGGGACCGTCTCGGCGGTCTCGACCGAGAAGTACGAGGGGCGGTCGGTGCAGCGGGTGACGGCCCGTTTCGAGCGGGCGGGGCTGAAGGTGGTGTCGACGGCCGTCGCCAAGCTCCGCCCGGCGGGGGATGTCCCCCCCAGGTTCGCCCCGGTGCCGGAGGCGGGGGCGGACGGGCCGGAGAAGGGGTGGCTCGACGGGCTGGAGGCGAAGGAGATCGAGCAGCGGCTGCGGCGGGTGCCGGAGGGGGCGTCGGACCCGTTCCGATCGGCCCGGGACCGGCTCGCCGAGACGCTCAAGCTGTACCGGTTCTCGAAGGAGGGCGGGTCGCTGCTGGACTGGGCGGCCGCCCAGACGGGGCTGGCGGACCCGCTCTCGCGGTTCTCGCGGCACGATCTCGAGCTGCATTTCGATCACTTCCGCCGGAACCTGGACGAGCACCTGGGGCGGGTCCACTTCGAGCTGAAGAAGGCGGATCCGGGCGCGGCGGACGCGCTGATGGCGAAGGCCCCGCCCGCGGCGCAACAGGCGTTGCGGCGGGGCAACTTCCGGCGTTGACGGGACGCAACGGGGCCGCGGGGCGGCTTCGCGGGCGGCGCGTGCGCGCGATGCGCACGGGAGGGGGGAACGGGGCGGGCGGTGGCGTCGCAGGCGGCGCGGGCCGCACGGCCGGGGCGCGGGCGGGGGTTATTCGGACATTCTGGGCCCCGTGCCGGGGCGTGGGAGCGGGGAGGCCGCCGGGAGTGACACCGCGCCGGCGTCGCCGGCGAACCCGTGGTCGGGGTTGGCACGCCCCTCGCCTAGCCGTTCTTCGTCCCCGCCCGCGGCGTTGCCCGGGCCTTCCCGAACACCACCAGAGACGAGGAGCCCCGACCATGACCGAGAACGAGTTCCAGACGAAGCTGGGCGAACTCATCGAGCAGATCGGGCAGCTTCCCGACGCCGACCGCCCGCGGCTCGAGGCGCTGGCCCGGGAGACGCAGGAGCGGCACGAACGGATGCGCAAGACGCTGAGCGAGCTTCAGGACTCGCTGGACTACCTCCGGCTGAGCGTGAAGTACCTGGTCTTCGACCTGGAGGCGACGCGCCGGGAGAACACGTACCTGAAGAAGGTGATCGACGCGACGCAGAAGGGGTACGACGGCTGCGATCCGCAGGAGTGAGCCTCCCCCCGGCCGGATGCTGCATGCTGCTGCGCGACGGAGCCCCGCCCCCGAGGCGGGGCTTTGTCATTCGGGGCGTGTCACGCGCGGGGGGCGGGATCCGCTTTCTTCGGGGGCGCGGTCGCCGGCGCGGGGTCGCCCGGCGGGCCGCGCCGGAGGAGCGACCCGATGAGCGTGGCGTCTGTGCGGGGCGTGGAGCGGGGCGGGGCCGCGGGGGGAGGAGAGATCAACGGGGTGGACGTGGAGGCGTTGGGTGAGGTGGCGGCGGGGGTGCGGCGGGACCCGGCGCTGGGGCGGGTGTCGTTCCGCGTGCGGACGGACTGGGGGGGGGGGGCGCGGGCGCGGACGTCGGTGGAGAGCTGGACCGTCGCGGGGGTGCGGCGGGCGCGGTGCCACACGATCGCGTCGGACGAGCCGCCGGAGCTTGGCGGGACGAACACGGCGCCGAACCCGCAGGAGCTGCTGCTGGCGGCGGTGAACTCGTGCATCGTGGTGGGGTTCGTGTTCGAGGCGGCGCGGCGGGGGATCGAGCTGCGGTCGCTGCGTCTGGAGACGGAGGGGGACCTCGACCTGCGGGGGTTCATGCAGATCGACGAGTCGGTGCCGCCGGGGCCGCGCTCGGTGCGGGTGCGGGTGATCGCGCAGGCCGAGGCGCGGGAGTCGGCGCTGCGCGAGGTGCTGCAGGCGGCGTTGCGGTACTCGCCGAACCGGTGGGGGCTGGCGATGCCGGTCGACGTCGAGGCGGTGCTCGCGGTCGGCGGCTGAGGGTGCGGCGGGGTTTCGGGCAGATCATCAAGGAGAAGGCATCATGACGACCAGCGTCACGGCGCTCGCGGGCCCTGCGTCCGCGGCGGAGGCACCCGCCCACGGGCGGATGGCGAGGATCGGGTTCCTGGCCTACGGGCTGTTCGCGTACGCGGCGTTCTTCGCGACGTTCCTGTACCTGATCGGGTTCACGGCGGGGCTGCTCGTGCCGAAGGGCGTGGACGACGGGCCGGCGGGGCCCGCGTGGCTGGCGGTCGCGGTGAACGCCGTGCTCGTGCTGCTCTTCGCGGGGCAGCACACGGTGATGGCGCGGCCGGCGTTCAAGGCGGTCGTCACGCGGTTCATCCCGGCGCCGATCGAGCGGAGCACGTTCGTGCTGGCGGCGTGCGTCTGCCTGGGGCTGCTGTTCTGGCTGTGGCGTCCGATCCCGACGCCGGTGTGGGTGGTGGAGCACCCGTGGGTCCGGGCGTTCGTGTGGGGCGTCTGCGCGTCGGGGTGGGGGCTGGTGCTGCTCAGCTCGTTCCTGATCAGCCACTTCGATCTGTTCGGGGTGCGGCAGACGGTGCTGGCGTTCCTGGCGCGTCGGTACGAGCACGTGCCGTTCCGGGTGGTGGGCCCGTACCGGCTGGTGCGGCACCCGCTGATGCTGGGCTTCCTGCTCGCGTTCTGGGCGGCGCCGACGATGACGTGGGGGCACCTGCTGTTCTCGGGGCTGTTCACCCTGTACATCCTCGGCGGGATCCGGATCGAGGAGCGGGACCTCGTGCGGTTCTTCGGGGAGCACTACCGGCAGTACCGGCGGCACGTGCCGGCGCTGTTCCCGAGCCCGGTGCGCCGGTGGAGGGAGCACCGATGAGGGCATCCCCGTGTGGAATGGTGTTGGAAGGCGGCGCCGGCGGCCGTACTCTGGTCGCCGGCGCCGCGCGTGCTGCAGCGCGGCGCCTCCGTGCCGCCCGGACGGGCGGGGGAGGAGTGCCTGTGTCGCAGGAAATCGCCGCATCGCCCGGGGATATCACCCGGCTGCTCGCGGTGGTGGGTCGGGAGCCGGGTGCGGAGGATCGGCTGTTCGAACTGATCTATGCGCGGCTGCACGAGATGGCCCGCGGGGCGATGCGCGGGGAGCGGGCGAACCACACGCTGCAGGCGACGGCGCTGGTCAGCGAGGCGTACGTCCGGCTGATCGGGTCGGACGGGGTGTCGTGGCAGGACCGGGGGCACTTCTTCCGCGTGGCGGCGGAGTGCATGCGTCGGATCCTGATCGACCACGCGCGGCAGCGCGGGGCGCTGAAGCGCGGCGGGGGGTGCACGCGTCTGCCGCTGGACGTGGCGGAGCTGGCGACGGAGGAGGGCGCCGGGGACCTGCTCGCCCTGGACGAGGCGCTGGCGCAGCTGGCGGAGGAGGAGCCGCGGGCGGCGGAGATCGTGAAGCTGCGTGTCTTCGCGGGGCTGACGGCCGAGCAGGCGGCGGAGGCGATGGGGCTCTCGACGCGGACGGTGATGCGGGAGTGGGCGTTCGCGCGGGCGCGTCTGTTCGAGCTGATCGCCGGGGAGGAGGGCGGCACGCGATGAGGGCGAAGACGCTGTTCGCCCAGGCGGTGGAGCTGTCCGCCGAGGAGCGGGCGGCGTTCCTCGAACGCGGGTGCGGGGGGGACGAGGCGTTGCGGCGCCGGGTGGAGGCGCTGCTGCGGGCCCACGAGCAGGCCGCGGCGTTCTTCGGCGAGGGGGGGACGGGCGGCGGGGATGCGGACGGGGCCGCCGCCG
>CAYMFP010000229.1:0-4875 GCA_964389385.1 uncultured Phycisphaeraceae bacterium
CACCCCCCCCCCGCCCGACCCGCCGCAGCAGCCCTCGCTGACCGGGCGCGGGCCGAGCAGCTTCACGAGCTTGGCGTTGAGGAAGCGGGTGTGGTGCTCGAGGTGCCAGACGGCGAAGGCGACGATGTCCTTGACGGTCATCTCGCCGCGCTCGGGGTGCATGGCGACGCGGCGCCAGGCGTCCGGGGGGAGCTGGACGAGGGTCTGGCTCATCATGCTGCGGAGGGTGTAGATGGTGGCGGCGAAGGCGCCGAGGGCGGGGCTGATGGTGGTGCCCCTGGCGTGGAGTTCGACGCCGGCGCCGTAGACGCCCTGGTCGACGGGGGCGTTCTCGTCCCAGACCTCGAGGACGGGGCGGTCCTCCCAGAGGGTGCGGCGGACGCGCCAGGTGTAGACGATCTCGGCGTCCATGAGGTGGCCGAGCAGGACGCGGACGGGCCAGCGGCCGACGCCGGCGTCGTCGAGGAAGGCCATGTCGGCGAGTTCGTCGTCGAGTTCGAAGGCCCGGGAATCCATTCCCCCGATCGAGCGGCGGTATCGCATGACGAGCTGCTCGTTGGAGAGGGAGCGGATCTCGTCGAGGTCCACCGGAGGGGCGAGGACGGGCTGGGCTTCAGTCATGCGGGGATTCTAGGTTGCCCCGTTTCATGCCCGGCCGCGGGGGTGCTGGCGTTCAGGGAGCCTCGTAGCGGACGAAGGCGAGCCGGTCCGGGAGGGGCGATGGGGCCGGCAGGTGCAGCGGCCCGGCGGGGGACTCCAGGGGGCGGCCGGGGTCCAGACGGTGGAAGAAGAACACGAGCCGGAACCGGTCGTGCTCCGGCTGCTCTTCCGGCGCGTCGGGGTCCTGGAGGCGGAGCCTCCGGCCGTCCAGGAAACGCTCGTCGTACGGGGCCTGCCAGTCGGAGGGGGGGAGGTCGGGGTCCGCCTGGGTGAAGGCTCCGACGTCCAGGGGTTCTTCGACGCCGGAGCAGGCGATCTCGACGAGGTGGCAGGGCTCGCTCGCTTCCGGGACCCCGTAGACCCCGAGGATGTGCAACTGCATGGTTCCCTCCTCGACCCGGGGAGCCTAGCGGCGGTCGCGCCGGCGGCTACCCTCCCGCCGATGCCGGACGACACCTCTCCTCACCTCGCGCTGCGGGTGGTCCCCATGCCGCGGGACACGAACCCGTACGGGACGATCTTCGGCGGCGTGATCCTGTCGTACATCGACCAGGCGGGGTTCGTGCACGCGCTGCGGCACGCGGCCCACCGGTGGGTGACGGCCTCGATCGAACGCGTCGACTTCAAGCACCCGGTCCGGCTGGGGGACGTGGTGACGCTGTGGACGCGGACGGCGCGGACGGGGACGAAGTCGATCACGGTGGAGGTGCAGGTGCTGACGGAGTCCACGCGGCCGGACCTGCAGCCGGACCCGGTGGAGGTGACGACGGCGACCATCACGATGGTGGCGGTCGGTCCGGACGGGCGGCCGATCCCGTTCAACAGCCCGCCGACGCTGTCGCCGTGAGGGGGCGGGAGGCGGGAACCGGCATCCGGCAATCGGCAGTCGGCAGTCGGCAGTCGGCAGTCGGCAGTCGGGGGAGTGGCATAATCGGTCGTGGGGAACGAGCGTGCTGCGACGGCCTGCCGCGCCTTCATCTCTTCGGTTGCCGGTTCCCGGATGCCGAATGCCGGATGCCGATTCCCGGTTGCCGGCCGCCCCCCCACCACTCCCCCGCTATCCTCCGTGCATGCCGGCCGCGGACCTGCCCGACACGCCCAATCTCGCCCTGCATCGCGGGGGCGCCGCGCTCACGGCCCGCGTGAAGCACAACAAGGTGTCCGACTTCGAGGTCCAGCAGCTGCGCGGGGAGCTGCGGCAGATCGCGGAGGCGGCGGGGAAGCGGCTGGCGGTCGATCTGTCGGGCGTCGAGATGCTGACGTCGGCGGGGATCGGGCTGCTCATCGAGACGCACCAGCAGTGCGAGGCGGCCGGGGGCAGGCTCGTGGTGTTCGGGGTGCAGGAGGACGTGCTCGGGGTGCTGAAGCTCACCCGGCTGGACCGGATCCTGAACATCCGCAAGGACGAGCAGGCCGCGATGCATGCGTTCTGACCCGATGCCGCCGACGCCCGAGACGCCCTGCGCTTCCGGCCGCTCGCCCGGGGGTTCCGGCCTCCCGCGGCTGCTCGTGCTGATCCACGGGCGGGGGCGGGCGCGGACGCTGCGGAACCTCGCCGAGCGCATCGCGCGCGGGGAGCTGCGGGCGGAGATCGCGCTGGTGCTGGCGACGCACGACGCGGAGGCCGCGGCGATCGCGCGGGACGAGCTCGGGCTGCGGGTGCTGCACCGCCCGGGCAACCTCGACGCGCACACGCTGGACCACCTGGCGCGGGAGGAGCGGATCGACCTGGTGGTGCTGGCGGGGTACCTGCGGCTGCTGGAGATCCCGCCGGGGCTGGAGGGGCGGGTGGTGAACATCCACCCGGCGCTGCTGCCGGACTTCGGCGGACCGGGGATGTACGGGGACCGGGTGCACGCGGCGGTGCTCGCGGCCGCGTCGGCGCCGGGGGGGCCGGCGGAGTCCGGGTGCACGGTGCACCTGTGCGACAACACGTACGACACGGGGCCGGTGCTCGCGCAGGCCCGCGTGCCGATCCTGCCGGGCGACACGCCGCAGACCCTCGCGGCCCGCGTCTTCGAGGCGGAGTGCGGGCTGTATCCGCGGGTGATCGCGGACCTCTTGCAACGGCGCGGCTGAAGGCGCTTCGCCTTTTCGTTCGTGGCCGCGGCCGAGCCGCGAGCCGCCGGCCACGACCGCGGACTCCGCACGCCGTCGATGATGCCCCACCGCCACGGATCGCCGAAGCGGCTCCTTCGTGCCGCCGCCTACCGTCAGACGTGCGCCCGCTCTGCGCCATCCTCCTCGCCGCCCTCCTCGCCCCGCCGGCTCCCGCCGCCTCCCCTGCCGTCCTCGACGCCCTCCGCCCGCACTTCCGCTCGCCGAACGCGATGACGGAGGCGCACCTCGCCCGGCACAACGTCCGCGTCGTCTCGCACTTCTCGCCGCGGACGGTGGCGGACCTGTCGGAGGAGATCGACCTCTTCGTTCCGTGGTTCTCGGCGCTGCTGGGCGAGGATCCCGCGGACCCGCCGCAGCGCCCGGAGACGCTCGTGGTCTTCGACCCCGGAGCGCTCGCGGAGGTGGTCGACCGGCTGCGGGACCGCTACCCGTTCCTGCCGGACGCGGGGCGCATCTCGGGGGTCTACCTGCACGACGACCGGCTGCTGCTGGCGAACGCGCTGGGGGCGCCGCTGCGGCACGAGCTGGCGCACGCGCTGCACTACCAGTCCATCGACCGGGCCGTCGCGGCGGACGCCGACCACCCGCTCAACCACCCGGCGTGGATCACGGACGGGCTGTCGACGCTGGCGGAGAGCGTCGCGTGGGAGGTCGAGCCGGTGTACGACGACGGGGATCCGGTGCGGCGGGCGGGGTTCGGGGAGCGTCCGCGCCCGCGGACGCCGGTCGGCTTCCGGCTCGTCGGGCTGCGGCCGGCGGTGGACCACCGGGTGATGGTCGCCCGCAACATGCACCGCACGCCCCGATCGCTGGACCTGCGCGCGTTCTGCACGATGGACCGCGAGGCGTTCTACGGGCGCCGCGCGAACGCGCACTACGCGACGGCCCGCGCCCTCTTCCTGTACCTGCACGAGCGGGGGGTGCTCACGACGTTCTACCGGGCGTACCGCGACGGGCTGGCGGAGGCGGTGCGCCGCGGGGACGAGGAGGCGCTGTGGGGGATCGCCGCGCTCGAGCACGCGCTCGGCCGACCGCTCGGGGAGATCGAGGAGGACTTCCGGGCGTGGCTCCGCTCGCTGGAGGCGCCGGCCGAGCGGCTGACGCAGCTCTCGTACGACCTCGCGCTCTGGCTGCTGGACGGCCCGCCGGACGGCGTGCGGGTGTTCCAGTCGGAGGGGGCGGACCGGCGGCGGACGGGGCTGCAGTACAACGACGTGATCACGCACGTGGACGGGCGGCCGGTGCGCACGTCGGGGGAGTACCTGCGGGTGATGCGGGCGCTCCAGCCGGAACTCGAACGCCGGGCGGCCTCCGGCCTGGCGCCGACGGTGCTCATCCGCTACCGCCGCGGGGGCGACGCGAGCCGCGAGCACGGGCAGACCCGCGCGACGCTGACGGAACCGCGCGAGTTCCTGCCACTCTGACCCCACCCCATCCCACCCCACCCCCATCTCCATCCCTCCCCCCACCGCAGGGCGACCGCCTGCGCTCCGGACGCGCCGGGGGCGCCTCCTGCCGGGTTCCGCATCCCGCGGCGGATCGTGCCGCGGCCCTCCCCTTTCCGGGAGAACGGGCGTGCACAAGCTGACGTTTGCCGCCACCCCGGCGATGGCCGCTCGCCCTTTCCCGCGGCCTCCGCAATCATCCGGCGACGTGCAGCAGTACCACGAACTTCTCCGCCGCATCCTCGCCGAGGGCGTCCGCCGGGACGACCGGACCGGCACGGGGACGCTCTCGGTCTTCGGGCACCAGATGCGGTTCGACATCTCGCCGGCCGAGCCGGCGGGAACCGGCAACCGGGCACCGGGAACCGGCTCGAACGGCCACCTCCCTCCCGCCGGCCGCTCGGAGCATTCCAAGACCCAGGCCTCAAGACTTTCTCAACCCACCCCCACCCCCTCACTCCCCCGCGGCTGGCCCGCCGTGGACCGGATGTAAAACAGCTTTCGACTCCGCCACCGCTGTCGGATTCAAAGTGACCCGGCCCCAGGCGATGTCCAAGGGGAGACGCGAAAAATCGACCACCGCCCCGTCGCGGCTATAGGAACTGAGGTCGAGCGTTCCCCCCATGAAAATACAGTCAACCGGGCACGG
>CAYMFP010000229.1:4885-5250 GCA_964389385.1 uncultured Phycisphaeraceae bacterium
CAGCCAGCTAAAGAATGAAGAAGACAGCCGCAGCGATCGTGAAATGGGTGACCTGAAAACCCTTCCCCTTCTCGACACGCTCCTTGCCGATATAGATGCAGTCGACCGGGCAGGCATTGGCGCATTGATCGCACGCGATGCAGGTGGTCAGGTCGAACCGGTGGAAACCGCGATACCGGGCCGCTACCTGCGCGGGTAGTTCAGGATACTCGAACTGCTGCGTAAATGTCTTGCGATGGGGGTCGTAAGTAGACAGCCACACTCGGAGCGTGACCCGCAACCCTTCCAGGACGGTCGCGACCGCGCGATAGACATTTTGAAACCATTCTCGCACGTGACCTCCTCCTTGAGCCGGCCTCCGGCTC
>CAYMFP010000230.1:0-5227 GCA_964389385.1 uncultured Phycisphaeraceae bacterium
GACCGGCAGCCCCCGCAAGCACCTTTTCCGAGTCGAGACGGAGGAAGAGGCCCGCATCGCCTATCACGAGTGGCTCGCGGCCCATCTTCGCGGCGACGCCCCGGAGCCGGCACCCGCAACCCGGCGGACAACGCCCGCGACGGCAGTTGCCAAGCCCGCCGTCCCGGTCCCCCCGAACTCCCTTCTGGCCGTCGCTTCCAGCTATTTGGCCCACGAGACCCGGCGGGCCCGCAAGCCCGGCGAGCCGAAGCGGCCCGGCACGATCGACGCCCGCGTGCTCGTGGACCGCGAGCAGGTGACCCAGGAGTTCCTCGCGTTCCTCAACGAGCGGCACGGCGAGGGGGCCGTCCGGCGGATGACCCTCGGCGACCTGGCGATGGCCGATGTCGAGGAGTACAACCGCCGCCTGGCCATCGATCGGCAGCTCTCGTCCTCGCAGGTCGACAAGCGGATGCACTTGGTCAAGAAGCTCGTCGACCGCGCCGGCCGCCCGGAGCACGGCCAGCAGGTGTTGAGCTGGAACTGGGACAGCCGCGACGTCGTCCGCGGGCAGCGCGGCGAGGCGCGCAAGCTCCCGACCCTCGAGCAGCTCAAGGCGGTCCTGCGCAGCTGCGGCATCCGGGAGCGAGCCCTGGTCTGGATGGGAATCGGGCTCGGCTTCGGGCAGAAGGACCTCTCGGTGGTCCGCGTCTCGAGCATCGACGCCCACGGCTACGACCTGCGGAGGTCCAAGACGGGGCTCGAGCGGTACGGGAGGACGCCACCCCTGGTGTGGACCACCATCGCGACCTACCTCGCGGCGTCGCCGCGGGAGCCGGGCGATCTGCTGTTCACCACGCGCAACGGCGAGCCGCTCGTCCACGGCCGCGTCGACGCCGTCCAGCAGTGGTGGCGGAAGCTGCGCACCAAGATCGGTGAGGACGAGAAGACCATGGCCGGCTTCTACACCCTGCGGCACCTGGGGGCGACCGAGTTCGGCAGCCGGCCGGGGACGTCGATCAGCGAGATGCGGACGTGGCTCGGGCACGGCGCCGGCTCCCGGGAGGCCGACCGCTACATGCGGCCGGTCGCCCCTGAGCACCGCGAGTTGGTCGAGTGGATCCGGGAGCGGCTGGCCTCGCCCGATCTCGATTACGACCTCAAATCCAAAGAGCAGGCTCAGAGGGCGAAGCGGGCTAGGGCCGGGTGAACGCCGTAGCCGGGACCGACCGGGTCGGACGGACGGCGCAACCTCGCCTCCTCCCACGCCCGCACGTCCTCGACCCGGGCGTACCGCGCCCTCCCCCGCTGCTCGTACAGCAACGCCCCGGCGTCCATCGCCGCGAGCACCGCCTGGCGGCGGCAGCGCTGCTCCTTGCGGATGTCCTCGACCGACATCCACCGGCGGCTCGGGAGCGGGCGGGGCTCGGATGGACCGTCAGAAACCGCACCCCGCCGGCTGAGCTCCGCGAGGAGCGCGTCGGTATCGGCGGCCGAGAGATCGGCCGGCGCGAGACTGCTCGGGCTGGACGGCTTGGTGGACAAAGGGGGCGTTCGGGAGCGGCGACACGAGCCGTGGCTGCTCTGAACGTACACCCACCCCGTTCTACCCCTGCGGCCCCCACCCCACGTACTCCACACCGACCGAGGCCAGCCCGTGCCGCCTCCCCCCCGCTGCCGCCCCGGGTCTCATCCCTGCCCCGCGCCGTGGCCGCGGCGCCGTCCCCTGCCGTCACAGCGGAGCACGAGTGCTCCGACTCCACCTCCCGGCGTCCGCCCCGTACGCGTTCTCGTTCGTCCGCATCGCCCACATAGGCACCGGGCGGATCGAGCAGGCGCTGCTCAGCGCCACCCTGCCCCGGGACCTGCGTCTGGCCGACGGGCGCGACGCCCGGCTCCTGCACCGCCTGCGCCCGCACTTGGCCCGACGCCACCGCGCCCGCCACCTGCCCGAGGAGCCCGAGTGCGTGCTGCTCTGCGAGCGGCTCGGGCACGCCTACCTCGTCTCGGCCGAGGAGGCCCGGGACTGGGGCTTCCCGGTCCCGCCCCCTGCCGGTTGATCTCCAGGGGCCCGATGCCCAAGTTCACGAGAGAGCAGCGCGAGCACGTCGAGGGCTGGCTCGCGCTGCTACCCCCTGAGTACGCCGAAGCCTGTCGCAGTCAAGGCACCGTCCACCGCTGGGCCTGCGCCCCCGAGGCCTTGATCACCTACCCGAGGCGCTCCCCCGTCCCGACGGCAATCCGTGGCAGCCGCCTCGTGTACGAGGGCTGGTCCTGGGCCGTGCTCTGGAACCGCCTGCGCGTCCACGAGGGCGCACTGCTCCACCAAGTCGCCCTGTACGACGCGTCGCGGATGGCCAGCGAGATCATCATCCCCGCTTACGAGGCGCACGACCTCGTCCGCTTCGACCGCCATCTGCGGGCCGTGCTCGACCAGATGGACGCCTGCACACGCGACTACTTGGAGCACGCCGCCCGCACCGGCGACGACCCGCTGGAGGCTCTGGCCGTGCCGCGAGCCCGCTGGGGCGACCGGACGATCGAGCTGCGCTTCGCCCTTGTCGGCGGCGTCGTCTGCGTCGTCGAGCCGGAAGCCGCCGAGATCCCCGACGAGCTCCGGGGCTACCTGCTGCTCGAGCGGAAGGGCGGCCGGCTCGTGGTCGACGCCGAGAGCCTCGAGGATCTGCCCGCCCGGTACCCGCGCCTGAGCTTCGGCGAGAGCGGCGCCGTCGGGCGCTGCCGGCTCGTCCACCAAGTTCCCGCCGAGCAGCGGCGTGCGGTGATCCGCCGCCGGGCCCGGGCCGCGCTCCGCGCGTGGTGAGCCACCCCTCGCGGTGAATGCCTCGGCCTCGCACCCCCGGCCCAGGCGTCCTCGCTCGGCGCCCCCTGTGTCCGTGCGTCCACGTTCCCTTCCAACGCCCCCGCCCGCGCTATGGCGCCGGCGCCCGCCGCCCCCTCCGGGCCGGCCGGGGGAGGCAGCGAGAGAGGAGCCCCATGCTCACCATGCTGTCCCCGCTCGCCCTGCCCGAGGAACTCCGCCGCGAGCTGCGCCCCCTGACCCCCGAGCTGATGCTCGCCGACGTCGAGGCGTGCCTCGACTACCTCGACCTCGAACGCTGGACTCGCCGCTTCTTCAGCTCGCCCGTGCACACGGGCGCCGTCGTCCACGCCGGCAACTACGCCGAGCACCGCGAGGCGATGCTGACCTACCTCCGCCGCCAGCTCCGCGACGACGAGCCGCTCGTGTTCGTCCCCGGCCGCGACGGCCGACCCGTGCGCGCCCGACGCCGCCCGCTCCCCCGGGCTCACCTCCACCTCTCCTGACCCCACCCCACCCATCCACACCCATCCCCCCGCCCCGCCAATCCCATCTCACCCGCCTCCGCGGGCCCGCCACGACCCCGAACACCGGGCCGCCGCGGCCCGGGAGGAGATCTCCATGAGCGATCATCGCGTCAACCACGTCCTGGTGTCCGTCCACGGCCTGCGCGAGCAGACCATCGGCGACCGCCGGTGCCTGGCCCGCCCGCTCGCCCAGACCGAGTTGCTCGTTGTCCGCGAGGACCACCGCCGCCGCGTCTGGTGCACCCGCCTGCGGCCGTGGTTCGACCGTGAGCACGGCCAACTCGCCTACGGCGCCCGCCCCGAGCCCGCGGGCTTCAAGATGAAGTGGGAGGAGGCCGGCCGCCTCGTCCAGGGCTGCTGCTTCACCGCCCGCGGCGACCTCGCGCCCGCCGAGGCGGCGTTCCAGGGCTTGAAGGCTCTCGTCCCCGGCGAGGACCGCTACACCCGCCAGCTCGCGGGGATGTGCGGGCTGCTGGGCGAAGTCCGGCAGGTTTCCCTTGGCCCCCGGCCGGCGATGCCGGAGGTGTTCATCCGTCGGACCGGTCCGACAGTGTCGTCGCGTTCGCTGGGCCGTCTCGTCGACGAGGTCCTCGCCGGCCGCCGGCCGCTGCCGGCCCGGCGGGGATCCGAGCCTCTGCCCGCGTCCGGTCCGGAGCGGGCGACCCTGGTGCGGGCCGATCTGATTGAAGCCCTCGTCATCCCTGCGGACCAGCCGGTCGAGCTGACCAGCCCCGTCTCGGGCCGCCTGGTGCACCTCGGCGGGATCCACGCCGATGTGGCCGAAGTGGTGTTCGCCGTCGAGGCCGACGACGGCCGGCTCGTCGAGCACCGGGCCGAGGCGCTGCTGGGCGACGTCGACTACCGCCTGAGCCTCGGAGAACGCGTGGTGGCCGGCGAGCTGGTCGCGGCCGCCACCCGGTTCTTCTACTACGTCCACCACTCGGTGCTCGAGGGGCCGGTCGGCCCCGAGGACCTCGAGTCGGCGCTGGTGATCGAGGAGCAGCGCGGGCCGGGGCTGGACCTGCGGCCGCAGGCCTGCCGGATCGCCGAGGCCGACCTGCTGGCGGCGGCCGAAGGCGCCGGGGCCCTGCGCGTCAACCTCTGGGCGAACCACAAGGTCTGGAACCCGGCGAGGACGCCGGCCGGCCAGGCGGCCGCCGTGGCCGACACGCGGCCGCGGGCCGGCACCCGACTCGCCGGCGGTCTCGAGCGCGTGGCCGCGTGACCGGCGCCGCAGCGCCCGCAGGGCTGGGACGAACCCGCGGTAGCTTCAGGGGAGGAGCCGGTCGAGGCGACGCGCGTCGACCGATCGGCTCCTCCCCCTGCGGCGGGCAGCCGCGTCGGGAGCCGCCGAAGATGCCGCCCGCCCTACAGAAGCCGCCGCTCGCCGACCCCGACGCGAGCAGTCCCCGGACCCTCATCCTGTTTCGGACCGGGTCCGACGACGCGGCCGTCATCGCCCGCCTCGGCAGGCCGAACTTGCCCGCCGCCAGCTCGAGCAGCGCAAGCACCGGCCGGACGACGTGGATCATCGCGCCGTCGATCTGCTCGCGCCAGGGGTCTCCCCCGGACGACCGGCGTCGGACGCCTTTCACCGACTCGCTGCCGAGCCGGACGCTGGCGATCCTTGCCGGTGCCCTGTAAGCCGCTTTTGCGTGCGCCGCAGGGCCAGGACATGCCGCAGGTACCTTCGAGATGGACGCGACGCGGGGCCTTGGCCGAGTCGCCTCTCGCTCAAGAACGCCTCCCGGCATCGGCCCGCAAGGCGCCGTTGCATGGCCAAACGCGTTCTGAGCGCCGCCAGCGTCCTCAGCAGCCGCGACGGCGACCCGCCGCTCGTCTTCGCCGCACCTTCTGCCGCGTCTCCGCCGGAGCGGACGAGCGGCCTCTGACGCCTCTCCTT
>CAYMFP010000231.1:0-3371 GCA_964389385.1 uncultured Phycisphaeraceae bacterium
GCGAACCGGCGCGGCCCGCCTGCCCGACCGGGCGGGCGACGGGGCGCCGGAGCCGTCGGCAACCCCGCCCGCCGACCGGGTGGAGGTCGTGCCCGCGAGCACGATCACCCTGCACGCGGCGCCGGGGGCGCTCGGGCCGGAGCGGGTCCGGGAGACGGTGCTCAGCACGGCCCACGCGATCGCGGAGCGGACGGGCGTGCGCGTCCTGGCGGCCGAGGCGGCGGACTCCTCCGTCACGGTGACGCTCGCGACGCACCGCCTGGCGGCCCTCGGGTTCGCGAGCGAGCTGCGCCGCCTGACCGAGGCGTGGCACGCCAAGCGTTCCGCCGGCGGCCTCTGGTCCGGGCACGGGGCGGGGTGAGTTGGGATGGGGTGGGGGATGGGGTGGGGTCAGCCGCGGATGCGCCGCTCCAGGTTGATGAGCTGCCGCTCCAGGCGGTCGAGGGCGCTGCGCAGGCCCCGGTTCTCGCGTTCGAGGTCGTCCATCCGGCGGTCGAAGCCGAGGGCGCGGTCGGTCGCGCTGGGGTTGCCGAGGGCCGCCGAGACGCGTTCGAGTTCGCGCCGGAGGTCGGCGTTCTCGCGTTCGACCGCGTCGAGCCGGGCGGCGGCCGTGCCCGGCGCCTGGCGGCGCAGCTCGTCGAGGCCGCGGCGCAGTTCCGTGTTCTGCCGCTCGAGCACCTCCAGGCGGAGGGCGAGGCGGTCGCTCCCGCCGGGGGAGGCCGGGCCCTGGGCCGCCAGCTCACGGATCGCCTGCACGGCGAGCACCGCGAGCTGCGCGGAGTCGACCGCCACGGAGCCGTCCGCCCCGTGCGCGACGGCCTCCGGGAAGAGCGCGGCGACTTCCTGGGGGTCGAGCGTGAGGGCGTGCCCGCCCCCGGGGCGGGGCGCGAGCGTCGGGTTCAGGCGGAGCATCCGCGCGAGCACCGGCGGGGCGGCGTCCTCCGACGGTGGGGGGGTCGAGGCCGGTTCGTCGGGCGCGGGGGCGGCGGGCCCCGGGGGCACGGCGACGAGCCCTCCCGCGAGCAGGAACGCGGTGCCGAGCAGGGCGGCGCGGGGCGTGCGAGAGCGGAGCCGGGGCATAGAACCTCCCCGTCCGGGCGTGGGGCGGCCTCGGAGGCCGGCGGCCCGGAACCTCTCCAAGCTACCGGAGCGTCGGGGCCGGGTCCAGAATCCGGGCGTGGCGCGCCGGTGAAAACCCGCCGTGCCTTTGCCGAGGCAGGGGGTGGCTAACGTTGTCGGCACGCCCGCGGCGGTGTGCGGTGGAGCGTCTGCATGTCCTGGCTGATCATCGCCGCCGTGGTGCTCGTCTCGTTGCTGAACGCGGCGCTCATCGTGCCGTACGCGCTGCACACCCTGGCGATCACGGGGGCGTACCTCTGCACCCGTCGGCGGGCGGTCGCGTGCCCGCCCTGCCCGGGGCCCGACCGGCTGCCCGTGGTGACGGTGCAGCTCCCGCTGTTCAACGAGGGGCGGGTGGCCGAGCGGGTGATCGACGCGGCCGGGCGGCTCGACTGGCCGGCCGACAAGCTCGAGATCCAGGTGCTGGACGATTCGACGGACGCGGGGGACCGGGCGATCGTCGACGCGGCCGCGGAGCGGACGCGCCGGCGCGGCGTCGACGTCCGCGTCGTGCGTCGGGAGGACCGCTCGGGCTTCAAGGCGGGGGCGATGGCCGCGGCCCTGCCCGAGGCGCGGGGGGAGTACGTCGCGATCTTCGACGCGGACTTCCTGCCGCGTCCGGACTTCCTGCGCCTCACGGTGCCGCGGTTCCTGGAGCCGGGGGCGGAGGACCTCGGGCTGGTGCAGACCCGCTGGAGCCACCTGAACGCGGACGCGAGCCTGCTCACGCGGTGCCAGGAGGCGCTGATCGACGCGCACTTCGTCGTGGAGCAGACGGCCCGCTCGCGGTGCGGGCTGTTCATGAGCTTCAACGGCACGGGGGGCGTCTGGCGGCGGACGTGCATCGACGACGCGGGCGGGTGGAGCCCGCGCACGCTGACGGAGGACCTGGACCTCTCGATCCGCGCGCAGCTCAGGGGGTGGCGGTTCTTCTACGACCCGGACGTCGACTGCCCGGCCGAACTCCCGGCCGCGCTGCCGCACTTCAAGAGCCAGCAGCGCCGGTGGAACAAGGGGATCGTGGAGGTGGCGCGGCACACGCTGCCGGAGATCTGGCGGGCCCCGCGGGAGGCGGTGGGGTTCGTGAAGAAGCTCGACATCTCGCTGCACCTGGTGCGCCCGGTGCTGCAGCTGTGGCTGGTGGCGATCTGCGTGCTGAGCCTGCCGATCATGGTGATCGACACGTCGCTCTCGAGCATGATGGTCGAGGGGTTCTTCCAGGACGCGGTCGCGGTGGTGGAGCACTTCTGGCTGCTCGGCATCGCGGCGACGGCCGCGCTGCTGACCGTGAGCGCCCTGCGCCTGCGCAAGCGGCTCTCGGCGACCCTGCTCCGCCTCCCGGCGGTGTTCGCGCTGGGGGCGGGGATGGCGGTGAGCAACGCCTGGGCGGTCGCCGAGGCGCTGGCGGGGAAGGTGACGCCGTTCGTGCGGACGCCGAAGGGGAGCGGCACGGTGGACCCGGCCGAGTCCGCCCCGGGCGCGTCGCGGAAGCGGCCGGCGCTGCGGGTCGAGGTGCTGGAGTTCGCGCTGGCCGGGTACCTGCTGATCGGGGGGCTGGGGGCGCTGATCATGTCGCCCGAGGCCGGGGCGGTGCCGTTCCTGCTGATCCTGGCGGGCGGGTGCGCGTGGACGGGGGTGCTTGCGCACTGGGAGGCGATCAAGGGGGCGGTGCGCGTGGGCCCGGCGCCGTGGCAGAGCCGCCCGAGGGGCGGGATCGGCGAGGGCGACGAACCCCCGGCCGTGGCGGGCGCCTGACGGCGCGGCCGTTCACGCCGCCTTGCCGCCGAGGTCGCCGAGTTCGATCGTCCGCCCGTCGGGCAGGTCGACGGCGATGCGCAGACGCCCGCCCAGCGCTTCGAGGTAGCGGCGGAGTGTCGAGATGTTCATGCCCTCCGCGTTCTCGGTCTTGGAGACGCTGCCCTGGTTGAGGCCGAGCGCGTCGGCGAGCTGCTGCTGTGTGAGGCCCGCCTGCCGGCGCAGAGCCACCAGGTCCGGCTTCTTCAGTTCCTCCGCGACCATCGCATCGACCCGGGCTCGCTGCTCCGGGCTCATCCGCGCCCGGAGTTGCGACCGCTTGCGGCGTCCGCTCATATCAGGCCTTCCTTGCGGAGTTCCTCCAGGTGCTCGTCGTGCAGCCGGTCGGCGAGCGGGACGTACGTCTGGCGCCACCGGTCATCGCCGCCTGGCTTGCCGCCGATGAGGAGGATCGCGGTGCGGCGGGGGTCGAAGGCGAAGAGCGTGCGGATCGGCTC
>CAYMFP010000231.1:3471-5210 GCA_964389385.1 uncultured Phycisphaeraceae bacterium
TGAGGAGGATCGCGGTGCGGCGGGGGTCGAAGGCGAAGAGCGTGCGGATCGGCTCGCCTCCGTGCTGGGTCCGCAGTTCCTTCATGTTCCGGTGCCGCGAGCCCTTGATGTGGTCGACCCGCGGGCGCCCGAGGCGCGGTCCGAAGCGGCTGAGGATCTCGACATCCCGCTGCAGGGCTTCCTGCTCCTGCTGGGAGAGCGTTTCCCACCAAGCCGCGAACTCGTCCGTGTACTCGACGTCCCACTGCTCCATTATCGCCTCCGGGCGATATTCGTCAAGAGGAATATCGCCGCATCCCCCGGGCGGGCAGCGTACCGTCCGTGCATGCGGATCCTGGTGGTGCTTCCGTCCTGGGTGGGCGATGCGGTGATGGCCACGCCGGCCCTGGGGCGGCTCCGCCGGGCCCTCCCGGGCGCGTTCATCGGGGGGCTCTGCCGCCCCGGGATCGACGAGGTGCTCGCCGGATCGGGGCTGCTCGATGAGTTCCACGTCGAGCGGCCGACCGGCGTGATGGGGCCGAAGAAGACGGCCGCGAAGGTCCGCCCCCGCCGGTACGACGCGGCGTTGCTCCTCACGAACTCCTTCTCCACCGCCCTCGTGGCCCGGATCGCGGGCATCCCCCGCCGCGTGGGGTACGACCGCGACGGACGGGGGATGCTGCTCACCGAGCGCCTGCCGGCGCCGAAGGAGGGCCGCGGGTGGGCGATGGTTCCGGCCGTGAACTACTACTGGCGGGCGGTGGGAGGGTTCCTCGACGCGAACGCCGGCTCCGCCCGGGCGGAGCGGCCGGCGGGGACGCTCCGCGGGGCGGTCCGGGAGCACCCGCAGGGGGCGCCGCCCGAACTCACGCACCTCCCGCTCGAGACGCCGCCCGGGGTCTGCATGGAACTCGGCGTCACCGAGGCCCAGCGCGCGATCGGGGAGGATGTGCTCCGCTCCGCCGGCATCGGGGAGGACGAGCCGTTCGCCGTCCTGAATCCCGGGGGCAACAACCCGGCGAAGCGCTGGCCGGCGGAACGGTTCGGCGCCGTCGCCGAGGCGTTGTACGAGCGTCACGGGCTCCGCTGCGTCATCAACGGCTCGCCGGGGGAGATGGACGTGCTCCGGGCGGTGCAGGACGCCGCGCCCCGGTCCGCCCCGGCGATCCTGGCCGAGCACGGGATCACGCTGGGGGCGCTCAAGCACGTCTGCCGCCGCGCGGCGCTGATGGTCACGAACGACACGGGCCCGAGGCACATCGCCGCGGCCTTCGGAACGCCGGTCGTGAGCCTCTTCGGCCCGACGGACCCCCGCTGGACGAGCATCCCCACCCGCCCCGCCCCCTCCACCCCATCGGTGTCGCCCGGCGAGGCGGCGTCCGACGCGCCCGGAGAGATCGTGCTCGTGGCGGACCCGATGCTCCCCCCGAACGAGCGGAGCAACGATCACCCGGACCGCTGCCGGGTGGACCGCATCCCGATCGAGCCCGTGCTCCGGGCGTGCGAGCAGGTCCTCGCCGTCGCGGCGTCCGCGCGCGCCTGAGCCGCGGCCCCCTCCGGGTTCGGGGAAGGAGCCGCAGGGGCGGCGCCTGGAGAGGGCCCGGGGTGCAGACCGCGGGGCCGGGCGTCTTGACCCGCCCCGGGGGTGCGGTAGCATTGCGACTCGCGTCCGGGCCGCCGCGCGGCCGGGACGCCGGATCGACAAGGGGGCGTAGCTCAGTTTTGGTAGAGCGCTTCCATGGCATGGAAGAGGTCGTGAG
>CAYMFP010000232.1:0-5166 GCA_964389385.1 uncultured Phycisphaeraceae bacterium
TTCAAGAACACCATCCTGATCATGACGTCCAACATCGGGGCGGACCTGATCAAGGGCGGCGGCGGGTTCGGCTTCCAGCCGAGCAACACCGACCGCTCGCACGAGAACATGAAGTCCATCCTGATGAAGGAGATCGAGCGGTTCTTCCGCCCCGAGTTCATCAACCGCCTCGACGACGTGATCGTCTTCCGCCCGCTCACGAAGGACGACCTCGTCCAGATCATCGAGTACGAGACCGCCAAGGTCTCCGACCGCCTGCGCCAGCAGGGCCGCGTGCTCGAGCTCGACCAGAAGGCCAAGGACTTCCTGATCGAGAAGGGGTACAACCCCGACTTCGGCGCCCGCCCGCTCCGCCGGGCGATCGGGCAGTACATCGAGGACCCGCTCTCCGAGAAGCTCCTCGCCGGCGACCTGCAGGGCATGAACCTGCTCAAGGTCACCCGCCGCGAGGGCGTCGAGGAACTCGATTTCGCCCCGGAGCACGTCGAGGGCCTCGAGGTGAACCCGAAGAAGGAAAAGAAGCCGGAGCCGGAAGGCGCGACCGCCTGACCCCGGCCGGGGCATCCTGAACACTCCACGGCACGCGGGCTTCTGCCCGCGTGCCGTCTTTTTGGCCGTCCCGCCCGCCGGGGGTTCTCTCGGCGTCCCCGAAGCCACGGCCTTTCCGTGCGCTGCGTCTTGAAATCCCTTCGGCAGCCGAGCCGCACCTCGCGGGCGTGATCCGCGCAGCCGGCGTCCACTGTGATTGCTCGCTCGTCTCAGGCCACCCCGGATCAGGGCCACTGTTCCCCGGCGTTGACTTCAGAAAGTCCGAGAATTCCCCAGTTCGTTCGTGCGAACGTTTGCACGAATATCCGTGCGACTGTAGGTTGGATCGCCGGCTCGGCGGGGCTGTCACGGCGGAGCACCGCGACCCGCGACAGCCCCGCCGAGCCCGGCCGCGTGGACCGCGCCTGCGGGGACGGCGGCGTCCCGGGCGCAGGAGGCGTTCGTTTCAGCAGAGGGAGACGTGACATGGTTCATCGGAAGGTTCTGACGGCCGCGCTGGTCCTTGGGTGCGGGCTCGCCGCCCCCGCGGCGGTCGCCCGCGCCGGCGCGGAGGAGAGGCCCGGGCGCGAGCCCGACCGCGCCGCGCGCGACGCCTGGTCCGCGTCGCGTGTTGCGGACGCTCTCGCCCCCCGGGCCGGGGCGAGGCCGCCGCTGGCTCGCCCGACGCCCCCGGCCGCGGCCGATCTGGGCGAGGTCGCCAGCGACGTGGAGCTTCTCTCGATCAGCACGTGCGGGAGCGGGTTCGACTCGCAGATCGCCCTCTGGGCCGAGGACGGCTCGCTTCTGCGGACCGACGACAACGGGTGCATCACCTTCGACGGCGGGAGCCTGATCGGCGGGCTCGCCCTGCCCCCCGGGCGGTACTACTTCTCCGTTTCGGGCTACTTCACGAGCTTCGCGAGCGGGTTCGTGGCCGATGTCTCCGCCACCTCCGTCGCCGGGCCCTACTCCGGGAGCGTCGGCGACACGCCGTTCGGCGGCACGGTCGCCGCGGGCGAGGCCCACTTCTACACGTTCACCGTCGGCGAGGGGGATCCGCCCCCGCCGCCGCCGGCGATCGACCTCGGCGAGGTCGCCGGCACGCTCGACGTCTTCGCGATCGACACGTGCGCAAGCGACTTCGACACGGAGCTGACGCTCTGGGCCGCCGACGGCACGCTGCTCGACACGAACGATCAGTACTGCGGCTCCGGCAGCCGCCTGGACGTCTTCAACCTGCCGGTCGGGCGGTACTACTTTGCCGTCACCGGGTACGACTCGTACTTCGGCGATCACTTCGCCGTGCTGCCGGGCGTCCGCGCGGGCACGTACGCCGGGCAGATCAACGGGATCCCGTACGCCGGGAGCCTCGGCGAGGGGGAGGTGGCCTTCTACACCTTCACGGTCGGCGAGGGGGGCGGGTGCTTCTACGAGTGCCCGGCCGGGGCGACGCCCGAGGGCGAGCCGGCCTGCTTCAACGGGTACGCCGACGCCTTCAACGGCGGGTGCGGCGGCGATACGCCGGCCTTCGGCTCCATCGCGTCCGGCGAGACCGTCTGCGGCACCGCCGGGACGTTCGTCAGCCAGGGCGGCTCGGTCGCCTCGCGCGACATGGACTGGTACGCCTTCACGCTGACCGAGTACGCGTGGGTGACGCTCTCGGCGGGCGCCGGCTTCCAGTATCAGGCCGGCATCCTCGACATCACGGACGGGTGCTACAACCTCTCGGAGGTCGCCGTGCTCCGCGGGCTGCCGTGCGAGACGCTGACGACCGGGCCCGTCTTCCTGGCGCCGGGCGAGTACACCGCCGTGATGACGCCGCAGAACTTCGAGGGCGTCCCGTGCGGCACGCCGTACTCGATGTCGCTCGAGATCGATCCGATCGAGATCGAGCCGCTCGGCGAGGCGAGCATCGGCGCGTTCACGCTCGGCGAGACCGTCCACGGGGACAATTCAGGCTCCGACAACGACTACCGGCTCTGGGAACTCGTCCCGGTCGGCGACACCTGGCTCGGGCCGGACGATGTCTGGACGTACAACCACCCGGGCGGCCCGCTCGTCCTCTTCGCGGGGCCCGACGGCGACGCGACCACCGACCCGAGCATCGCCCTCTTCGACGCGGACGAGCAGCTCGTCGCCTACGACGGGAGCTACGGGAACACCGACGAGCTGAAGTTCATCGGCGGGCTGCCGGCCGGGACGTACTACGTCGTCGTCGACTCCTGGCACATCGGCGAGACGGGCCCGTACGTGCTGACGGCCTCGGCGCCGCTCATCTCCGACATCGCCTGCGGCACGACGGAGGGCGAGCCGACGTGGCACCGACCGGAGACCTGGTCGTTCGACTACCTCTCGTGGGAGTCCGACAACGTCCCGTACGCCGCCGTCCGGTTCCGCGTGAGCGAAACCGGGACGTACGACCTGCTCGCCAGCTACGAGCCGGGCTTCGACGGCATCCTGTTCCTCTACGGCGACACGTTCGATCCGGCCGAGCCGGCGGCCGGCGCCATCGCCGCCGAGTGGAACACCTACATCCCCGACGATCCGTCGCTCATCGAGGGCGTCGAGCTGGAGGCGGGGGCGGTCTACACGGCCGTCATCACCGGCACCCTGGACGAGGACTTCGGGGCCTACTGCCTCATCGCCGCGGGTCCCGGCGAGGCGGCGGAGACGCCGGCCTGCACGGCCGACCACGACGGCGACGGGGAGAGCACGGTCAACGACCTGCTCGCCTACCTCGGCGACTTCCGCAACGCCGCCCCGGCCGCGGACATCGACGGGCAGCCGGGCATCACCGTGAACGACCTCCTCGCGTTCCTCGGCGCGTTCCGCGCCGGCTGCTGACCGGCGGGAGCCGGCAGGCCGAGAACGCGGCGGGCGCGCCGGGAAGGGCGCGCCCGCCGCTTCGTCCGCCGCACCTGCGCGGCGGTGATGGAGGGGACGGCGCCGTCCGTGCGGCGCCCCCGCGCGGGGCGTCGCGGGGGCGGGCCGCGCCCAGGCGTCTCGGTTCGCGACGCCGGAGGCGTCCGAACGCACGGAGGGATGAAGCCATGAACACGCAAACGGCCGCGGCGGACCCGCGGGAGATGTCGCGCACGCACCGGATCGCCCGGCTCCTCGCGCTCGCGGGCGGGTGCCTCGCCGCCGGCGCCGCCTCTGGCGAGCTGCCGGTCCATCAGGACCTCGGGCCGCTCGGCCTCGGCGGGCACGCGATCTCGGGCTCGACGCCCGCGGGCGTCGGGGGCATCGCGGAGGCGTACGCGGACGGCCAGACGGCCTGGTCCACGTACGCCGGGGTCGAGCACGTTTACCGGTTCGAACTCGACGGCTGGCGCACGCTCCGCCTGGTCAACGACCAGGGCGCGGGCGTCGGCACGGACCACGACTACATGCTGCTCGACGGGCTTGCGCACTCCCGGCAGTCCATCATGGCGGACATCTGGGAGACCGCGACGGACGGCGTCCGGTTCTGGAACGAGGAGGGCGTCATCGTCCTGCCGGCCGGCGTGTACTACCTGTCCGTGGACGAGTGGACGGGCGCGTTCGTCCCGAGGGATCCCGCCGGCGGCGCGTACGCCGTGACGCTGTCGATCGAGCCGCCGCCCCCGTTCCCGGGCACGCCCGAGGCCGACGAGGACCTGGGCGTGCTGGCGCCCGGCTCCGTCCGCCTGACCGGCACGACGGTCGGCGCGTCGAGCATCTTCGAGGGCTACCGCGACGCGCAGGGACGGTTCATCTCCGAGTGGATGACCGGGCTCGGGGAGCGGATCTACGCGTTCGAGGTGGCGACGCGGGCCCAGGCCGCGATCGTGAACCGCGAGGGTGTCGGCGTCGGGTCGGACCACGAGCACTTCCTTCTCGCGGGGCTCGGGTTCCATCCGTTCTTCGGGCCGGTGGGGGAGAGCGAGGTGTTCGTGCCCGTCGCCGAGCAGGCGCTGGGGTATGTCGCGGAGGAGGGCTCGTTCGAGCAGCTCGGGGAGAACCGGTACTCGCCGATCCTCGAGCCGGGGGTGACCTACTACATCGCGGTCGACACCTTCAGCGGGAGCGCCGAGGGGACGTACGACCTCGACCTTGTCCTCACCGAGTTCGTCCCGCCGGAGGCGCCCGGGGCCATCCACCTCGGACAGGTCGGGACCGCGGGCGAGGCGATCACGATCCACAGCCTCGACTCGGACTTCGACACGATGCTCGCCGTCTGGGACGCCGACGGCGTGCTCCTCGCGGAGAACGACGACGCGATCGGGATCCGGCAGAGCACGGTGACGCTCACCCTCGGGGAGGGCGAGTACTACTTCTCGATCAGCGGGTACTCCACCACCTTCGGCGATGGGTTCCTCGCGAGCGTGTACGAGTTCAGCGTGAACGGGAACGCGGCGGGCGAGGCGGGCGATGCCTCCTGGTCGACGCCGATCGCCTCCGGGGAGAACGTCTTCTACGCGTTCACGATCGGCTCGGAGCCGGAGTGCATCGCCGACTTCGACGGGAGCGGGGGGGTCGACGTGAACGACCTGCTCGGCTTCCTCGGGGCGTTCCGCCAGCAGGACCCGGCCGCGGACATCAGCGGCGACGGGGCGGTCACGGTGGACGACCTGCTCGGGTACCTCGGGGCGTTCCGCGCGGGGTGCTGAGTCGCGG
>CAYMFP010000233.1:0-5165 GCA_964389385.1 uncultured Phycisphaeraceae bacterium
GCCCACGGCCCCAAATCCTTTCTCCATCTCTCCCCGCCTCCCCCATTTCTCCGTCCGAAAACTTTTCAAACCTGCACATCCCGCCTCTCGCACCACTAGACCACTGGTTCGCCTTGGCGCTCCCGAATCTCTCCGTACACTCGAATGGACCGCTCCGGTTCCTCGTGTCTGTGCGGAACCGCCGTGTGCCACCAGTACCAATGGTTCACGGATTGGGTTGGAGCGCCGTGTTCGCTGCGGAGGCTTCTGTTCCGTCCGCCGCGTTCGGAAAGAGAGAAGAAGTGATGTCGCACCTCCGGAAGATCGTCGCGTCCGCCTGCACCGCCGTCGCCCTCAGCGCCGGCGCCGCCAACGCCCAGGTCGTCGCCCTCGGCGAGGCCTACAACGTCGTCTTCTTCGGCGAAGGCTCGGGCACCTTCACCTTCGGCAGCCCCTGGGCCAACACCGTCGTCGCCTTCGACGGCGTCGCCGAGGTCGCCGCCGGCCAGCCCGCCGGCATCTTCGGCCCGGTCGGTGATCCCGTCGCCTACACCGTCACCGAGTCCCAGTTCGCCAACGGCGACGGCACCTGGACCATCCGCATCCAAGTCACCGCCGACGGCGGCTTCCTCGCCCCTGGCCTCGACTTCGACCCGCTCGACGCCGGCGTCCAGCCCCTCAACAAGTTCACCTTCGACCTCGGCGCCACCACCTTCGGCACCAACAACGGCATCCGCGGCATCGACGCCAGCGTCCTCTTCCTCTCCGCCAACGTCACCTGGGCCGCCGGCGAGACCATCCTCTCCTCCGTCGACGCCACCCAGCGCATCGCCCTCAACCTCGCCCCGGGCTCCCCCTTCGCCACCGGCTCCGGCCTCCGCGGGCAGTTCAGCTACATCGACCCCAGCGGTGATATCGGCCTCTCCGGCCTCGACAGCATGACCCTCGACATCATCGTCACGCCCACCCCCGGCGCGGCCAGCCTGCTGGCCGCCGGCGGCCTCCTCGCCGCCCGCCGCCGCCGCTGATCCCAAGCGTCCCCCCCAACAGGAGCGCCGCCCTCCCCCGGGCGGCCGCTCCTTTTCGCCCCGCCTCCCTCCGGACGCGGCTCCCGCTTCCCGCCCTTTCCCCCTTCTCCCGCGCCCCGCGCCGCCCCGCGTCCGCGATCCCCCTCACCCACGCTGCGGATCGCACCGTTTCGAGGCTCCATGCTCTTCGGAACAGGGACGATCACCCCAATGCACCACTAGACCAGTGGTTCGGCTTGGCGCACCGCCAGTACTTCGTACACTGCCTCAAGACGCTCCGGTTCCTCGTGTCTGTGCGGAACCGTCGTGAACCAGTGGTTCGCGAAATGGGTTGGAGCGCCATGTTCAGTGCGGGGGCTTCCGTCTCGTCCTCCGCGATCGGGAAAGAGAGAAAGTAATGTCGCACCTCCGGAAGATCGTCGCCGCCTGCGCCGCCACCGCCGCCCTGGCCGGCGCCGCCAACGCCCAGCCCATCGTCTGGGGCGAGGGCTACCAGGCGCTGTTCATGGGCCCCGACCTCGGGCCCTTCGCCCAGACCAGCCTCGTCTTCGACGGCGTCGCCAGCACCATGACCGGCCAGCCCACCCACTGGGCCGGCTCCCCCATCGGCGACCCCGTCAGCTACCAGATCACCGAGACCCAGTTCGCCAACGGCGACGGCACCTGGACCGTCCGCATCGAGGTCTTCGCCGACGGCGGCTTCTTCGCCCCCGGCCTCGACTCCGACCCGTGGTCCGGCGGCGTCCAGCCCCTCCGCGCCGTCACCTTCGACCTCGGCGCCACCACCTACAGCATCAACGACGGCCTCCACGGCGCCGACGACAGCGTCCTCTTCCTCTCCGCCAACATCACCTGGGCCGCGGGCGACACCATCCTCTCCTCCGTCGACGCCACCCAGCGCATCGCCCTCCGCATCGAGCCCGGCACCAGCTTCAGCCGCGGCGGCGGGCTCCGCGGGCAGTTCACCTACACCGACCCCACCGACATCGGCGCCTCGGGCCTCGACCGCATGACCCTCGACATCATCGTCACCCCCGCCCCCGGCGCGGTGGGTGTCCTCGCCGCGGGCGGCCTCTTCGCCTCCCGCCGCCGCCGCTGATCCATCACGCCCCCCCCAACGGAGCGCCGCCCCCCGCGGGCGGCCGCTCCTTTTCTCAACGTTCCTCGACCGGGCGCATCAGCGGGAACAGGATCACGTCCCGGATCGTCCGCTGGTTCGTCAGCAGCATCGCCAGCCGGTCGATGCCGAGGCCCATGCCGCCGGCCGGGGGCATGCCGACCTTGAGCGCCTGGATGAAGTCCGCGTCGAACGTGCGGAAGGTGCTCTCCTCGTCGTCGAGCCCCGAGAGCTGCTGCCGGAACTTCTCGGCCTGCACGTCCGGGTCGTTCAGCTCCGTGTAGTGCGGGGCGATCTCCATCCCCGCGATGAACAGGTCCGCCCGGTCCGCCACGCTCGGGTCCTCCGCGTTCGGGCGCGTCAGCGGGGAGATGGCGCTCGGGTAGTGGGTGATGAACGTCGGCCGCGTCGGGTCGAGCGTCGGCTCGGCGATCTCCTCGAACAGCTCGTTCACCAGCAGGACGTGGTCGAGCGCCACCCCCTGCTCGTTCCGGGTCTTCAGCCCCCGCCGCTCCGCTTCGGCCCGCACCCGACCTTCGTCGCTCATCGGGAAGCCGAGGGCCCGCTCGAAGAGGTCGGCGTACTTCACGCGGAGGAAGGGGGAGCCGTAGTCGACCGTGAGATCGCCGAAGGGGAGGCGGAGGTCGACGGGCTCCGCCGCCCGGTCGTCCGCCGTGGTCGCTGGCGCTTCCCGGTTCATCTCGGCCACGGCGCGGGCGAGGTCGCGGATGAGCGACTCCGTCAGCTCCATGACGCTCTCGACGTCGCCGAAGGCCTCGTAGGCCTCGAGCATGGTGAACTCGGGGTTGTGCTGCTTGTCCAGCCCCTCGTTGCGGAAGTTGCGGTTCACCTCGAAGACCCTGGGGAGCCCGCCGACGAGCAGGCGCTTCAGGTACAGCTCGGGGGCGATCCGCAGGAAGAGCGGGATGTCCAGGGCGTTCATGTGCGTCACGAACGGGCGGGCCGCGGCGCCGCCGGCGAGCGACTGGAGCATCGGGGTCTCGACCTCGACGTAGCCGCGTCCGAGCATGAACTCGCGCAGCCGGGCCACCAGCCGCGAGCGCAGCAGGAACGCCCGCGTGGTCTCCGGGGTCGCCCAGAGGTCGACGTACCGCTGGCGGTAGCGCAGCTCGACGTCGCTGAGCCCGGCGTGCTTCTCCGGCGGGGGCGCCAGGGACTTGGCGCCCATCCGCACGTCCGAGGCCCAGCAGGTGATCTCGCCGGTCCGCGTCTTCATGAGCGGGCCCTCGGCGACGACGACGTCGCCGAGGTCCAGCAGCTTGGCGAGCGCGAACGCGTTCTCGGAGACGTCGGCCTTGGAGACCGCGACCTGGAACGCCTCGCGCGTCGGGTCCCGCAGGTTCAGCCAGACGAGCTTGCCCGTGTCGCGCTTGAGCACGACGCGTCCGGCGACCTTCACGCGCGGGCGGTGGTCGACCAGGAGCGGGAGCGTCTCGGGCGGGGCGCCGGGGTTCTCGCGTGCGGTCTGCTTGCGGTCTTCGGCGGACTTCTGGTGGGCCGCGTCCGCGTCCGCGTCGTAGAGGGCGTGGGCCTCGGCGAGCGGGAGCAGCCCGTCCTCGCGGGAGCCGTAGGGGTTCAGCCCGAGCGCGGCGACGGCGGCGCGGTTCTCGCGGCGCTGGCGCTCCAGGGGGTGCAGGTCGGTCGGCTGGTTCGGGTCGCTCACGCGGCGATGGTAGGGGCGTGCGCGCGACGTGCCGTCCCTCCGCGGGGCGGGCCGCATCCGCCGCCCCCGGCCGCGCCGAACCCACCCCAGACATCCGCACGCTGCGAAAGCCTGGGCCGCCTCGCCCCTTCAAAACCCAACCGCAGCTTCGTCCCACAACGTGCAGATGACTGAGGCGGTCCGGGCTTTCGTCTTGCGCGGACGGGGCGGGGATGAGGAGATGGGATGGGGTGGGGGTGGGGTCAGTCGCGGGTTTCGACGACGAGGGCGAAGGCGCCCTCGGGGGCCCAGCGGGCGGGGGGCTCGTTCCACCAGAGCAGGGATTCGGCGTCGCGATCGGGCGGGCCGAGGTCGAGCGGCTCGCGCGCGACCTCGAGCGTGACGTCCTCGCCCGCGCGGCGGAGCGCCCAGAGCAGGCGGGCGACGGCGACGCGCTCGAGCCGGACGCTGCCGGCGCGGCAGGCGAGCGTCCGCGTGCGCGGGGGCTCGAACCCTGCGAGGATCCCGGTGTCGGCCGAGGCGAAGTGCACGGCCCGCACGGGCTCGGGGGCGGTGAGCATCGCGAGCGTGGCGGGCGGGGCGTCGGGGCCGGGGGCCCACCGGGCGTAGCGGTCGTTCAGGGCGGCGAGGGCCGGGCCGGCGTCGGGCGTGGGCACGCGGACGCGGATGACGAGGCGTGCGTCGCGGAGGAGGTCGATGGCCTCGTCGAGGGCGAGGTCGCGGGCCTCGATGGCCGCGGGGCCGGCGTCGTCCGGCGCGGCGAGGGCGCGGTCGAGTTCGGCGAGGCGGGCGAGGGCGCGGTCGGGGCGGTAGGGCGCTGGCGTCGGCGTGGCGGGGCTCGCCGCGACGCGTTCCGGCGGGCGCACGCCGGGCGTCTCGTCCGGGGCGGAAAGCGGGTCGGGTCGGGGGCCGGCGTCGGCGATCCGGGGGGGCGCGGGGGGCTGGTGCGCGGCGAAGCGCCAGGCGAGGCCGGCGGCGAGGGCGAGCCCGGCGGCGGCGGCGAGCGAGCCCCAGGCGAGGCGGCGCCTGGCGGGATGCACGACGCGGAAGCGGAGGTCGGCGGTGCGCGGTTGGGCGTCGGCGGGCTCGGAGGCCGCGAGGAGGCGGAGGGCGTCGGCCGCGGCGAGGCGTTCGGCCTCGTCGAGGGCGGCGGGGATGGCGTCGTGCGGGGTCTCGGGGAGTTCGAGGGAGGCGACGGCGGCCCGGTCGCGGCGCATGGCGCGGAGGGTGGCGAGGGCGCGCGGGCGGACGTGCAGGCGGGCTTCGAGGGCGGCGGCGGAGCGTGCGTCGAGCGTGCCCTCGGCGTAGGCGAGCAGGGTGTCCTCGGGCTCGGGGAGGTCGGCGAGGTCGGGATGGA
>CAYMFP010000234.1:0-2592 GCA_964389385.1 uncultured Phycisphaeraceae bacterium
AGCCCCGTCGCGACCACGTTCCAGACCTTGTGCCCGTCGAGCCCTTCGGCGGCGTGGTCCACCAGCGTCCGCATCCGGCAGATCTCCTCCCAGGGCACGTCCGGGCGCCGGGTCTGCACGTGCCGGGGCAGGTGCGCCGCCGCGTCGCCGATCACGCTGAGTTCGGCGAGCACGGCCATCCGCGTCTTGGGGTCGTTCCGGAACGCCTGCTCGTCCATCCCGGCCACGAACCGACGGATCTCGGTGCTCGCCCGCAGAATGTCGCGGAGCCGGTCCTCCCAGTCGTGCGGCAAGGCTTGACCTCCTGCCGAACGCTTCGACCGCGCCGGGCGTGCCGGACGCACGCCGCACCCGGTCCCGGGCAGGGGGCCGGAGCCGGCCAACGATCCCGCATGCCCGACCGCGGCCTGACCCACATCGCCCTCGCCGTCTCCGACCTCGGCCGGAGCCTGGACTTCTACCGCCGCTTCGCCGGCATGGAGGTCGTGCACCGCCGCCCGGGCGTCGCCTGGATCAGCGACCGCACCCGCCCGTTCGCCATCGTTCTCGCCGAACGCGGCGATGTCGGCCGCCCGCTCGGGCCGTTCAGCCACCTGGGCGTCGCCTGCTCCTCGCGCGAGGAGGTCGACCGCCTCGCCGGGATCGCCCGCGCCGAAGGCCGCCTCCGCCGCGAGCCCGAAGACGGCGGGCCCGTCGTCGGCTACTGGTGCTTCATCGATGATCCCGACGGGCACACGCTCGAACTGACCTTCGGGCAGGACGTCGCCGGCGCCGTCGCCGGATTGGGCGGGCCCAACCCGGACGGCGCCTGATCCCCGCTACCCGATGGCCGCTTCCCGGCTGCCGCTTCCCGCTCCCTCACCCGTCCATCCGGAACGCCACGACCTGCCCGACGAAGATCTCCGCGTCGGCCTCCAGGTCGAAGTGGCGCACGACCTCGCAGTCCAGCGCCAGCGCCGCCCGCTCGATCACGGGCGATCCCGTGCGCAGCGTCAGGCAGGCGATGGAGTCGAACGGATCCCCCATCTCGTCCGGCGGCGGGCGCAGCGCCTCGTCCTCCGGGAACTTCCGGAGCAGCAGGCGGTCCTCCGGCCCGACCAGGTTGATCGCGAACGCCCGGGAGTCCCGGATCAGGGGTTCCACGGCCGAGCCCTTGCGGGACGAGACGCAGATCAGCAGGTTCTCGTCCGAGCACGGAGCGACCGAGCGCACGCGGGTGCCGTCGCGCCGGTCCTCGAACGCGGCGGTCATGAGGAAATGACCGCACGGCAGACGCTGGATCGCCCGCAGGATCTCCCCCGCCTCCTCGGGAGGCGGGAGGTTCGGGATCTTCAAGCGTTCGACCACGCCCATCGCATCTCCCTCGCCGGCGGGCGGGACCGCCGCGCGGCGCGCGCAGGCTACCCGATCCGTCAAGGGCTCGCCGACGCGCAGTTCTCGGACCGCCCCATCGCCCGAGCAGGCGTCCCGGCGCCCGCAGCCCTTGCGCCATGCGCACCGCCGACGCCCGCAACGGCGGCAAAAGCATCAAGCGTGGGTGGCTGTGGGGCGAAGTGGGTTGAAAAGTGGGTCAAAGTGGGTCAGAATCCCACGCATGCCCATGGAGGCGACCCCGATTGCTCCTGTTCACCGGCCAGGCCGAGATCGCGATCGACGACAAGCAGCGTCTGTCGATCCCGGCCAAGTTCCGGTCACAGCTTCCCGTCGCGGAGGCCGGGATGTCGTGGTTCAGCGTTCCATGGCCCACGAATTCGATCATCCGCCTGTATCCCGAGGACGAGTTTCGCCGGCTGACCGCCCGCTTCGGGGGTTCGATCGCCCCGACCGAGGACGAGGCCGAGCTGGAGACGACGCTGCTCTCCGTATCGGAGCAGGTCTCGATGGACAAGAACTACCGGGTCCGGCTGCCCGCGTGGCAGCTCGAGGAGCTGGGGCTGTCGGGCGACGTGATGGTGCTCGGCGTGCGGAACCGGCTCGAGGTGTGGTCCCGGGACGTCTGGAACCAGAGCAGGCGCGAGCGCTTCGGGCGCCTGCAGCAGCTTGTGGAGCGCATCGACGCACGGCAGCGGGGAGGTGCGCCCAACGCCACGACGGGCTCGTGATGCCCACCGCAGGGACGCGGTGGCTCAGGACCGAGCCCGACGCGGCGAACGCCCGGGACCCCCGCGAGGGCGTGCCGGGGCGTTCGGCAGAGTGAGTCGTTGTCCCGCGCGAGCGCACGGCCGCGCCCGCGGGAAGGTCGGTCGATCGGGTCCGGGGGAATGACTCCCCGGCGGCAGGGACGGCTCGGGGCCATGGACGGCCGGGCGGGCGCACGGACGCACCCACCCCTTGCGAGACGCCCCAATCAGGCCCGCCACCCGGTCGAACGAGGCTCAGGCGTGCGGTCGCGCCACCACCGGCCGCACGCATTCCGGCGTCGCTCCCGCCTCCGGAGAGAGAAAGCGGGCGGCGCGACAGGCCAGCGGGCGCACCTGCCCGACCCGACGTTCGGCGGCGCCGCCCCAGGCGGAACCGCTCGAGCCTCCCAAACCGCCCGCCGCGATCCCACCCGCGGCGGGCGGTTTTCATTCGGCAACCGGGAATCGGCAA
>CAYMFP010000234.1:2692-5138 GCA_964389385.1 uncultured Phycisphaeraceae bacterium
CCGGCAACCGGAAACCGAGATGCGGTCGTTGCCAAGGGGGCGGGCCGATCGCCGGCCCCCGCTCCACGCGTGCCGGTTCCCGGCTCCCGATTGCCGAATTCCGACTGCCGCGCCAAGTCATGCCACGGGGCGGGCGGGCGGCGTCTGGCGTTCCGGAGGGCGGTGCCCGTCGCGGGGGCGGACGAGGTAGTGGGGGCGCCAGCGGAGCATGCCGCCGTAGACGAAGTGGGGGTTGTCCTGCCCGAGGCGGGCGAGGCAGATGGCGCAGCAGGCGTGCCACCCGGCTCCGGCGTGGAGCCCGGGGGCGTGCTTGCAGCGGAAGAGACGCTCGGCGAGCTGCCCGCAGCAGGGGCAGATCCGCGGATCATGCCCGCCGAGGCGGCGCACGGAGGCGAACGTGCCGGGAGTCGGCGTGGGCATGGCGGCCTCCCGCTCCGTTGGGATCGCCCGGGGCGATCGGTCTTCGACGCGGTCCAGAACGGACCTCGGATCCCGGGGACAGAACGTCCCTCGGAATGTCGTCTATGACATTTTCGTCGAAGCGTTGCGGGATGGAAGCAAAATCTGGTGAGCGACCGTCAGCCTCGGGTGGAAGCCGCGGCCACTTCTCCCTCGATCTGGGCCTGGTCTTCGTCGGTTCCGGCGGAATCGTCTGGGGTCTGCGGGGTGAGCGGGGCCTTCGCGGCCGGGGGTTTGGCGGCCGCGATCACCACGAGTCCCCCGACGAGCAGCAGCGTGCCGAAGAGGCGGAGCCCCAGGTTGCTGCGGGAGACGGGGAAGCTGACGAGGCCGAACCAGTCGATCACGAGCGAGCCGAGGATCTGCCCGACGAGGATGCTCCCGATGAGCAGCCCGGCGCTGAGCTTGCCGGCGAGCAGGAGCGAGGCGGTCACGAGGATGAACCCGATCACGCCGCCGAGCCAGGCGTACCAGGGCGCTGCCTGGAGGTCGGCGATCCTCGGGAACTTGCTCTGCATGGCGAGGTTGACGAGCAGCGCGCAGAGCATGCCGCCGGCCATCGAGAGGAACGAGGCCTGGAAGCCGGCCCGGAGCCCGCCGCCGGCCGATTCGGCCAGGGCGATGCCCATGGAGCGGTTGGCGCCCGGCTGGAAGCTGACGAGAAAACCGGCGGCGATCGCCGCGACGACATAAAGCCACTGCATCGGCGATGCCCTCTGCGTACGGGGGAGGCGATGGTAGAGCCGCGGGAGGCGTGCGGCGCAGCCCCGCAACGCGGCGGGTCGGGGCGTTTCCCGCGGGAATAGGGGGCCTTCAGGCGGCGCCGCGCGTGGGAGCGGCGGGGTGGGGCGGGCGGATCCGTGCCCGGGCGATGCGCTGCGTCGCGAACATGAGCACGTCTCTGGGGTCGTGTCCCGCGTCGCGGAGGACGGCCTCGGGCACCGCGTACCCCTGGTCGTCCAGGCGCACGAGGAACAGGCGTCCGGTGTCGAGCCTGACTTCCCTGAACGCGGGCCACGCGTCGGTGGCGGAGCGGAGCGGCGTCGTCAGGTGCAGGCCGGCGTCGTCGAGGCGGAGGTCGTGCGGCTGGAGCTGGAGCGTGTGGTCGAGGGTGCGGAAGTGGGGGAGGGCGCGGCGGTGGAGGGTGCGCGTCGGGAGGAGGGCGGGGCGGAGCGTCAGGAGCGTGGCGGCGACGCCGAAGAAGAGAAACATCCCGCCGAGCGCGTTGTCCGCGACGAGCAGGAGCGTGCCCGTGGCCCCGGCGAGCAACCCGACCAGCAGCAGGGAACGGGCGGCGCGGATCTGCCGGCGGGAGAAGGCGTAGGCGTGCCCGTTCCGGAGGCGGTCCGAGAAGAACGCCTCGAGGTCGTCCTGCGTCGGGCGCCAGGCGAAAGCGATGCCCGCGGCGTCAGGGTGGGTCGGCATGGGGGCGAGTGTACCGGGGCGAGCGGCCGGCTTAGCGGACGCAAGGGGTGGCGTGCGCGGGGTTCGGGCGACTGCTTGACTCAGCGCCGGGTGAAGCCCGCGAGCGTCGGAGCGCACGGGCCGATGCGCGTGGATCTCGATCGGGAGGGCTGCGCCATGGACCTGTCGCCGGGCTATCTGATGAGTTCGCTGGTGCTGGGGGCGATCGGGCTGCTGTTCTTCAGGCACGGCAAGCGCGAGGGGAACTTCGTGACGATCGGCGTGGGGACGGCGCTGCTGGTCTTCCCGTACTTCGTGCACTCGCTGCTGACGATGTGGCTCGTCGGCGGGGGGATCGTGGGCGGGTGGTGGTGGTTCGGGCGGGAGGGGTGAGGGACGGCGCTGGT
The DNA here is from genome assembly GCA_964389385.1 of uncultured Phycisphaeraceae bacterium. Classification (GTDB taxonomy): domain Bacteria; phylum Planctomycetota; class Phycisphaerae; order Phycisphaerales; family UBA1924; genus CAYMFP01. The sequence goes on from CAYMFP010000234.1 coordinate 4,963, forward strand.
ATGTTGTCCCCATGGCGCAGGCTCGGAGTCCTTCGCGCTCGCTCGGCGTGTTCGCCTCCGCCGTTCTGACGGCCCTGGGTCCGTCGTTCGCGCTCGGCGGCGTCTGCCTCGAAGCGTGCGGGCCGGATCCGATGCGGTGGCCGCACGTGGACTACACGCTCGTCGCGTTCCTCATG
>CAYMFP010000235.1:0-5081 GCA_964389385.1 uncultured Phycisphaeraceae bacterium
CTCCCCGAGAACGGCCGCGAGCGCCTCCCGGCGTCCGCGGCCGGGTGCTCAGCAGCCGCCCCGGAAGGCGGCGAGCCCGCTGAGGAGGTCCTGGACGTCGACGGCGCCGTTGCCGTCGAGGTCGGCGTCGGGGGTCCGGGCGCGGAAGCTGCCCATGAAGTCGAGGAGGTCGAGGACGTTCGCCGCGCCGTCGCCGTTGAAGTCGGCGGCGCACCCGCCGGCCCCGCCCTCGGGCGCGCCGACGCGGAGGGTGACGGTGATGGGCTCGGAGCGGCGGGCGCCGTCGGTGAGGCGGTAGGTGAAGCGGTCCTCGCCGGTGAAGCCGGGGCGCGGGACGTAGCGGAACGAGCCGTTGGCGTTGAGGTGGAGCGTGCCGTGGGCGGGCCCGCCGACGACGCCGGGGAGGACCCAGGCGCCCTCGGCGTCGTCGTTGGCGAGCAGGCCGGGGGCGGGGACCTCGAGCGGGGCGCCCGCGGGGGCGTCGAGCGTGTCCGCGGCGCCGCGGGGGGCGCTGCGCGGCGCCGGGGCGGGGCCGAGGTCCGGGCCGAGGCTGCGCTGGGCCTGCGTGGCGAGGTCGACGTCGAGGTCGACGTGGATCATCTCGCCGGTGAGGCGGTCGGCGACGAGCTGGCGGAGGCGGATGTAGGCGGTGCCGTCGGGGCGGGTGTAGTGGCCGTCGCGGAGGATCTTGACGAGCTCGTCGCCCTTCCACGGGTGGGCGTGCAGGGGCCAGCGGCCGGTGGAGTCGTTCTTCCACCCGCGGAGGATGAAGCTGCCCGAGTCCTCCCAGCTGAGGGCGGCGGGGAGGGTGAGCTTCTGGGAGGGGTCGCGCTCGAAGGCGAGCGAGCCGCGGTTCGGGGGCACGCGGTCCATCACGACCTGGAGGGAGGCGTCGCGGTTCTTGAAGCGGGCGGTGTTGACGTTGACGAAGCGGACGTTGACGAGCAGGGCGTCGGGGCGGTCGGGCTTGCCCTCGAAGACGTCGTTGAAGGAGGCGCCGATGCCGAAGTTCTCGACGTGGGCGTCCTCGACGACCTGGTCCTTGACGCGGCTGCCGAACTGGAGGCCGGTGCGCCACTGGGAGTTCGGGTCGAGGCCGACGAGGACGAGGCGGCGGAAGGTGTAGTGCCCGGTGTACTCGACGTGGATGCCGTTGTGGACGTTCCAGAAGAGGAAGTCCTCGAACGTGTTCCGCATGTCGTGGTGCTGGTGGGGCGTGGCCTTCATGACGTGCAGGCCGGTGCCGGCGGCGTAGGCGACGAGGCGGCGCACGCCGCGGATGGGGGCCTCCTCGAAGGGCAGGTCCGGGCGGCCGTGCATGTAGTCGGCGGGCTCGAGGAGGTTGCCGGCGGCGATGCGGGGGTGGAAGACGTCGGAGCGGTGGAACCAGATGAAGGCGGCGTCGGTGGTGCCCGCGGCGACGCAGTCCTCGACGATGAAGTTGCGCCCCTGGAGCCAGAAGCCGTGGCCCTTCTGGCCGAGGTCGTGGTTCTCGGTGCCGTCCTTGACGTGCCCGTTCTCGCGTCCCTGGGCGGAGACGGCGAGGTTGCGTCGGAAGGCGCCGATCTCGGTGCCGACCTCGGTGGCGAAGTGCGAGCCGTAGACGGCGTAGCTGACGCAGTCCTCGACGACGCCGTGGGAGTCGTGGACGACGACGCCCCATCCGGGGCTGCCGCGGACGACGGCGCCGCGGACCTGGACGGGGTCGGAGCGGATGTCGCCCGCGCCGATCATGTGCATGTGCACGGCGTAGCGCCCGCGGGGGTTCGTGCCGCCGCCGGGGGAGCCGTCGAAGTTCGTGCCGGGGTCGTCGATGGGGCGGCTCTTGTCGGTGCGCCCGAGGCCGACGAACTCGGCGTTGTCGATGCGGGCGTCGGGGTGCATGAGCATGACGTGCCCGCGGCGGGCGGTGGGGGCGTCGAAGCCCCCCTCGCTGCGGATCACGACGCTGCGGGTGAGGTTCGCGACGTGCGGGCGGGGGTCGGCGTCGGAGGAGTGGAGCGGCGCGGCGTGGTCGTGGTCGAGCGCGCGGTCGAGCGTGATCTCGGTGACGCCGCCGCCGACGGAGCGGATCGAGGCGATGCGGCGCAGGTCGTCCTTGGTGCCGGACCACTTCCGCGGCTGCCCGTCGCCCTGCCAGACCCAGCTGGGCGGCGTGGTGCCGACGACGAGCAGCTCGTCGCCGACGCGCCAGCCCTCGGGCGAGCCCTCGAGGCGGATCGTGCTCTGCCCGCGGCGGGCGTCGGCGGCGAGGCGGACGTACGGGGTCTTCCACGCGCCGGCGATGCGGAGCGCGCCCATCGCGATGAGCCCGCGCCCGATCAGCCTCGGGTCCTCGGACTTGCTGATGGGCCCGTCGTCGATGAACGTGAGGGTGGCCGTGCGGTCGGGGCCGATCGGGGCCTCGGGCGTGCCGATCTCCAGCCGCCCGTGGTGGTTCACGACGAGCGTGTCGACGCGCAGCTCGGTGCTGCGGGAGTCGTCGAAGGCGAGGCGGCCGTCGACGCGGACGGTCTCCACGCGGGCCGAGCGGGCCGCGTCGAAGGTCACGGTGGTGCCCATCGGGACGAGCACGCGGGCGCCGTCGCCGGGGACGCCGGCGCCGCCCCACGTCGAGGCGCTGGACCAGGCCCCGCTGCGGACGGCGCGGTGGGTGACGTCCGCGTCGCGGACCAGCCCCATCGCGGCGGCGTGGTCGGACGGGCTCGCCCGCGAGATCCCGGCGAAGACGGCGAGAACGCTCAGCCCCGTCGCGAGGCAACGATGCAGCCCGCGGCGCGCGGAGACCGCGCGCCGCTCCCCCCCCGGTCGCTTGATCGTCATGGATGTTCCTCTTGCCCTTCTCTCGGGCCGGCGACGTGTCGCCCGACCCTGCTCTCGGACCGGCAACATGTCGCCACAGATCGGCCTCGTCCACTCGATCCGCAGAAAAGCCGCAAGAGTTGCGCCCGTTGCTGGTGGCTCGCGGCGTCCGCGCTGCCTGGAACCAGTGCCGGCCCGTCGCGTCCGGGGGCGAAAGCCCCAACCGGGACTCGCGGGAGGTGTTTTCTCGGTGTCCGCGGGTGTTCGCGGGCCGCGCCGGCGCCGCCCGGCGCGCGGGCGGGCTAAGGATTCCCCCCCGAGAACCGCGGAGAACCGGGTGGCCGGGGGCGAGAGGTCGAGATGCGCGTCGTGATCAAAGTGGGCAGCGCGCTGGTCGCGCCCGGCGGGCTGCCGGATCCGGGCGCGGTGCACGCGCTCGCGGCGAGCGTGGCCGACCTGCGCAGCGCCGGTCACGCGCCCGTGCTGGTCTCCAGCGGCGCGGTGGCGAGCGGGCTCGGGCTGCTGGGGTACGCGCGCCCGCCGTCGGCGATCGTGGAGAAGCAGGCGTGCGCGGCGGCCGGGCAGCCGCGGCTCATGCGCCTGTGGGGCGAGGCGTTCGAGCGTCGGGGGCTGGGGGTGGCGCAGCTGCTGCTCGTGGCGGGGGACCTCGGGCACCGGCGGCGGTTCCTGAACGCGCGGCACACGGTGGAGGCGCTGCTCGCCCACGGGCTCGTGCCGATCGTGAACGAGAACGACTCGGTGGCGTTCGAGGAGATCCGCTTCGGGGACAACGACCGGCTGAGCGCGCTGACGGCCTGCCTCGTGGGGGCGGACGCGCTCGTGATCCTCTCGACGGCCGGGGGGCTGTGGGAGGACGGGGGGCGCGGGCCGCTGATCCCGCGCGTGGAGAGCATCGCGGCGGCGCGGGCGCACGTCTCGTCGGAGCGGAGCGCGGTCGGCACGGGCGGGATGACGACGAAGCTCGACGCGGCGGAGATCGCGACGCGGAGCGGGATCGCCGTCTGGATCGCGCCGGGCCCGCCCGGGGGCGATCGCGGGGCGTGGTCGATCGGGGGGATCCTCTCCGGGGCGGTCCCGGCGACGCACTTCCCGGCGCCGGCCGGGCGGGCGCCGGCGCGGGACTCGTGGCTCGCCTTCGCCGCGCAGCCGCGGGGCTCGATCGAGCTGGACGAGGGCGCGGTGCGGGCGGTGGTGGAGCGGGGCGCGAGCGTGCTGCCGATCGGCGTGGTCGGGGCGGCGGGTTCGTTCCAGCGCGGCGAACTCGTGGAGCTGTGCGCGCCCGGCGGGCGGGCGGTGGCCCGCGGGCTCGTGAACTACCCGGCCGACGAGGTGCGCCGGATCGCGCGGAAGAAGGCCGCGGAGATCGAGGCGATCCTCGGATACCGCTACCAGGACGAGGTCGTGCACCGGAGCGACATGGTGCTGCTCTGATGGGGGGTGGGGGTGGGGGGGGCCGCGCTTTCGGGCGGCGCCGGCGGCTATGAATCCGCCATGGACCTCGCCGCCCGAGCCGTCGCCGCCAAGTCCGCCTCCCGTGCGCTCGCCTCGGCCGGGCCGGAGGAGAAGGCGGCGTTGCTGCGCGCGGTGGCCGCGGCGATCGCGGAGCGCGAGGCGGAGATCCTGGAGGCGAACGGCCGGGACCTCGCGGCCGCGGAGGCGGCGGGGCTGGCGGCGCCGAAGCTCGCGCGGCTCCGCCTGACGCCGGCGTCGCTGGCGCAGATGCGGGCGGGGCTGGAGCAGATCGCGGCGATGCCGGACCCGGTGCACGCGACGACGCGCGAGTGGGCGACGGACGCGGGGCTGCGGGTGAAGAAGGTGCGCTGCCCGCTCGGCGTGGTCTGCATGATCTACGAGGCCCGCCCGGGCGTGACGGTCGACGCTTTCGCCCTCTGCTTCAAGGCGGGCAACGCGTGCATCCTCAAGGGCGGGCGCGAGGCGAACGAGAGCAACCGGGCGCTGGCCGCGATCGTGCGCGAGCGCCTCGCCGCGGCGGGGCTGCCGGAGGACGCGATCGTGCAGATCACGACGTCCGATCGGGAGGAGATCAAGCGCCTGCTCACGCTGGATCAGCACATCGACCTCGTGATCCCGCGCGGCGGGACGGAGCTGATCCGCTTCGTCGCCGAGCACTCGCGCATCCCGACGATCCAGCACTTCCACGGCGTCTGCCACGTGTACGTGGACCGGGCGGCGGACCTGGACATGGCGCTCGACATCGTGGCGACGGCGAAGACGAGCGCCCCGGCGACGTGCAACTC
>CAYMFP010000236.1:0-5081 GCA_964389385.1 uncultured Phycisphaeraceae bacterium
GGGCGGGGCTCCGTCGTCATCGAACGGCGGTTCCTCGGGCATCGCCGCAAGGCGTTCGCGGTGCATCCACCGGCACCAGATCGAGAGCACGAGCAGCACGTAGAGCCGCTGCCCGTGGTCGCGCCCGCGCAACGGGTGGAGCGAGTGCTCCCCCGCAGCGTCGTGCTCGGCGAGCATGCGGCGGACGGCGCCGAGGTCGATCTCGCCGTCCGGCCCGAGGCCCGGGAACGGGTCGTTCGAGAGCAGGTGGTCGTGCAGGAGCTGCCGCATCCCGCCGAAATCGGTCCGGAACCATTCACCGACCGGGATCGCGAAGCCCATCTTCGGCCGGTCCACGATCTCCGCCGGCAGGTACCGGCGGGCGACCCGCTTCAGCAGTCCCTTGCGTTCGCCGCCGGGCATGAGCGATTCGATGCGGGCCGAGAGCGCGGCGTCGATGAGTTCACGATCCAGGAACGGACAGCGGACCTCGAGGGCGCAGGCCATGGAGGCGGTGTCCGTCTTGCGGAGCAGGTCGGCCGGCAGGTACCGCTCGAAATCGATCGCCAGCGCCGCGGCGGTGGGGGGCGAGATGGATTCGAAGAACACGCTGGGCACGGCACAGATGCCCGTTGCAACAGCGTCGGTCCGGTTGAAGATGGCGAGCACGTCGTGGTAGGTCTCCGACAGCCCGGGGAGTGCCTCGTCCCGTACCCGACGACGATGCCTACGCCCCTCCCGCGCGGCGTGGAGCAGTCGCCGCAGCTTCGACGCCCGCGACTTCGGATCCCGGTCCGGCAGCAGCCGGTCGATCGGCGGCAGCGGCCAGCCGATCAGCCTCGCCAGCAGCGGCGCGGCCGCGTGCCGCTGGTACCCCCCGAACAGCTCGTCTCCCCCGTCGCCCGCCAGCGCCACCTTCACGTGCTCCCGCGCCGCCCGGCTCACCCAGTACGTCGGCAGCAGCGACGAGTCCCCGAACGGCAACCCGAGCCCCTCGATCAGCCGGACGAGGTCCTCCGCCGGGCGGGCATCGCACTCCAGCGTGATGTGCTCGGCGCCGAGGTGTCTGGCCGTCGCGGCCGCGGCCTCCGACTCGTCGTACCGCGGGTCCGGCATCCGCACGCAGAATGTCCGGAACCGCCCCGCGAGCCGCACGGCGTGCGCCGCGATCAGCCCGGAGTCGATGCCCCCCGAGAGAAAGCACCCGATCGGCACGTCCGCCCCGAGCCGCTCGGCGACCGAGGCCGCGAGCAGCTCGTCCACGCGTTCGGGCGTGAGTTCCCCCGCCCGCGGCGTCTCGAACGCGCTGCGGAAGGGCTGGTGAGCGGTGTGCCCGACCGCCGGCACGTACGGCTCGTCGCCGACGCACGCCGGCCGCGGGGCGCCCGCCCGCGCCGGGAACACGGCCAGCGTCCCCTTCCAGAACTCGTCGACCTCGTACACCGGCGTCGCGATGTCGCGCCACCCCGCGGCCGTCCACTCCCCGATCTCGCCCCGGCTCAGCGTCGTCCGAAGCCCCATCTCCCGGCGGAGCGCGAGCAGCCCGGCGAAGGACGACGAGAAGCCGAACGCCCGCGCGTCCCGATGGAGGATGAACAGGTCGGGATCCCCGAACCCGTCGAACCGCTCCTCCAGCGGCGAGAAATACAGCGGCTTCTCCCCGCACCGGTCGCGCAGCGCGATCAGTTCCCCGCGCGCGCGGTCCCACAGCAAGGCGGCGAACATGCCGTCGAGGCGCCCGAGCATCTCCGGGCCCCACGCCCGCCACGCGTGGAGCAGGACCTCCGTGTCCGAGTGGTCGGTCCGGAACGCGTGGCCCAGGGCAGCGAGTTCCGACCGCAGGGCCCGGTGGTTGTAGATGCACCCGTTGAAGACGAGGGCCAGGAGATCGGACGCGGGGGCCCCGTCGGCCGGCGCCGCCGGCTCGCTGATCATGGGCTGGTGCCCGTCCGCCGGGTCGATGATCGCCAGGCGCCGGTGGACGAGCGCGACGTCGACGACCGAGCCGTCCGGGCGCGTCGCGCGGTCGCGGAAGCGCCCCGCCCCGTCCGGCCCGCGGTGCGCGACCGCGCGATCGAGCACGTCCAGCCACGCCTCCGGGACCACCTCCTCCGGCGAGGGTGGGGGGGAGCCCGGGGGATAAACGCGGAGCACGCCGCCGATGCCGCACATGGCCGCCGATGGTAGGGGGACGCAACGCCGCACCGGGCTCGCCAGCCCGGCGCGGCGGGTGTGGATCCTCGGTCACGGCTCGGGCTTCCCCGCGACCAGCGACCGCACCTGCTCGGCGAGATCGCCCGGCCCGAGCACGAACGTCGCCCGCGTGTTGGCGAGCACGTCCTTCAGGGCCTCGAGTTCGCGCATCCGCGCGAGCACGGGGTTCTCCGCGAGCAGGCGGGCGGTGTTCGCCTGGCTGCGGGCCGCGGCCGTCTCCTCCCGGCGGCGGATGAGGTCCGCCTTCGCCGCGTTCTCGGCCTCGATCACGCGGTTCAGGATCGTCCGCATCTCCCCCGGGAGGATGATGTCGCGCACGCCGACGGACTTCAGCGCAAGCCCCAGCTCCGCCGCCCGGGCGGAGACGGCGCCGGCAACCTCCTCCGAGGCTGAGGCCTTGTCCGCGAGCAGGGCGTCGAGCGTCCGCCCGCCGACCGACGCCCGCAGGGCGAGCTGCGCCTCCCGGTACAGCGCCTGCGACGCGTCGGCCGACGACTCCGCCGCCCGGACCGCGTCGGCCACCGTGTACGTGACGACGAGGTTCACGCGCAGCGTGACCCGGTCGGCCGTGAGGATGTCCTGCCCGGCGATGTCGAGCGTCTGCTCGCGCAGGTCGACGAGCCGCAGGCGCAGCGCCCCCGAGTCCTTCCAGTACACGACCTTCGCCCCGGCGACCTGGTCGACGAGCCGCCCGTCCCGGTAGACGAGCACCCGCTCGAAGGGCTCGGCGTGCACGGCCTGGAGGTGCGCCGCGGCCGCCGGGCTGCGCAGGATCGCGTCGAGCTTCGGGTGCTCGAGCCGCGGGCTGGCGCGGATGTCGAACCGCTCGACGGCCAGCGCCCGCGGCTGCTTCCAGATCGCGTGCCGCCCCGGCCCGAGGATCGCGAGGACGCGGCCGGCGTCGAAGACGATCGCCCGCTCCTCGTCGCCGAGTTCGATCGGATCGGCCGCGGCGAGGAACGCCGCGTCGCGCAGCATGACCTCGAGCAGCGGGTGCGTGAAGACGCCGCCGAGGGCGCTGACGACCTCGACCCGGTCGCGCCCGGGGCGGAGCAGGTTGCCCCACAGCCGGTGCTCGCCGGGGGCGAGCAGCCCGCGGTAGTCGTTCCGGCGGAAGAGCAGGCCGCGCTCGTGCCGCGCGATGCGGACCCGGAGCCCGGCGAAGCACCCGGGACGCGGCTCCCGGGCGGCAACGCTCGCGGTGGGGACAAGAAGTTGGGATCGCTGCATCGTCTTGAGGGCCATCGGGGTCCTCCTTCCGGCGTGGGCGGGCTCGATCGGGGCGCGCCACGCCTGCGCCGCCCGCGGGGCGGGCGGCGGAGGCGTGGCGCGCGGTGATGTCAACAGGAATGCGGGAAGGGAACGTCGGGCGACCGAGGCGCCCCGCGGGCGTGGAGGCGGGACGCGGCGCACGGCGTGCAGGCGGCGTTCGCGGCCGGCGGCGGGAGGCCGGAGCCAGGCTCCGGAGCCTTCCCCGCCGCGGCGGCTCGCGCCCCTGTCGCGCCGGGCGTCCGCGCCGCAGGGCCTCGTCCCGCGGCGCCGGCGTGCTCCGCCTCCGGAGCGGGGGCGAGCCCCCGCGCCCTCGGCTCGGCCCGCCGGCCGGCGATCGGTCGGTCCGGGGCGTTCCCGACCCGCTCGGATGCGGCTCTTGCGAGCCATCGCTCCTCTCGGAGCGAGGTGTTGCGTGCGGGAGTCGAACCCGCGACCTCTGGGTTATCAGCCCAGTGCTCTACCCAAGCGAGCTCACGCGCTTCACCGCCTCCGGCGGGATCCGAAGCCGTTTCGCGGCATGCAGCCGGAGGAACCGCCTCAGCGGCCACCGCTGCACCGCCGGCCTCCGCCGGACGGGCGTCTGATCGCCCGCGAGGCGGTGCGTCAGCTCCTGCCGGCGCAGCTCGCACTCGCGGGGAAAGGTCATGGGGTGTTCTTCGAACACGGGAGTCTCCTCGGCCGGGCCTTGGGCGCGCAGCGATCGCGCGGCCGCGGGCGCGGCGGTGCTGGATGCGGATGAGCGCCCGGCGCGTTCGGCGGCGTCAGGCGCGGTGAACCGCGCCGCTCCTGGGGGAGCGGTGGGGCGGGAGAGGACGAGGCCTCGGGCGAGGTCGCGCCGGCGGGTGCGGCATCGGCCGCAGCGGCGGCGTCGGGCGCAGCGGGAGCCGGGTGCCCGGGCGTCCGCCGTCCCTGGGGTCCGGAGGGCCGTGCGTCAGGGCGACGGCGCGGCGGGTCCGGGCCTCGACGAGGCGGTGGAACTGCTCGCGCCGCCTGCGGGCGAGGGCGTCGCGCCGCAGGCGGTCGTCGATGGCCTCGCGCCGGGCGCGGTTCTCGCGGAAGACGTCGAGGGTGATGAAGTCGAACATAGGTTCTGTCCTTTCTTAGTTCGGTGCGGGCGCGGCGATCGCGCCCACGCCGTCGGGCGTGTTGGTGTGCGGCGTCCGGTGCGCAGGCACGGCGCCGGGAAGCAGCGGGATGGACCGCCTCGGCGTGACAGGCGGGCGCCTGCCGCCGGATCGGGGCAAGAAAAAAGCCCCGGAGGCGGGCCTCCGGGGCTTGGCGATCAGGTCGTTTCGGACCCGGGTCGCGGTGCGGCGGGCTGTCGAAGCGTCGTCAGCCGGTTGCCGCACCCCCTGGAGGCGGTGTCAGGATGTCGGTTTCGGGGCCGAAGAGGGCCGCGTCAGCGTCATACGCGATATCCATCGCGACGTCGCGCCCGGCGCCGTGCAGGAACGACCACGCCGCCCGCCCGCAATCTCGCGCGGCGAGCCCGGCGATCAGCCGGTGACGCTTGAGCAGGTTGGCTTGGGGTGTGGTCAGGTCCATAGGGCACCTCCCTCCGAGAGGGATGTCGGCAGCAAAGATACACCGGTTCAGCGAACGGTCAAGCGAATGCT
>CAYMFP010000237.1:0-5077 GCA_964389385.1 uncultured Phycisphaeraceae bacterium
ACCCCGCCCCCCTCCCCTCCCACCGCCCTCGAGCCCGCGCAGGCGGCGACGGAGCCGGAACTGGTCGGCGCGCATCGCGTCGTCGATGCGCCGCGCGAGTTCGCGGACGTCGAGGGGGCGGCTGGCGGCGTGTGCTGGTTCCGGCGTCACGGGGTCCACGGTATGCGGTCGGCGTCGGTTCCCGGCGGGCGGCGGGGTTCCTCCCGGTGTCCGGGGGGAATCCCTGCTTCCGCGCCTGTTCGAAAGATTTCGTGAACCCTGCGGGTTCTTCTGGCGAATGAGATTGACGCGGACCGAAACGTCTGTACGCTTGTGCGGCCGCGGAGTGCGGCCGAACCACGCCATGAACACCTGCGCCATTTGCATGCAGCAGCTCAAGCACGTCGCCCGCGGGGCGAACGGTGGCTGCCGCATGGGCAGGTCTGGCGGGTAAAAGCAGCCAGGACCGAACCCAGAACCCGCGACAGCCACCGGAACCCCGGTGGCTTTTTTCGTTTCCGATCGTCCCGCCTTTCTCCGACAGGAGCCCGCCATGCCGGCCACCCCCACCGCAGAGCACGTGATCGACGCCTCGACAGCCCCCGTCCGGTCGCGGCTGCCCGCCCGTCCTCCGGGCGGCATCCGCGACGGGAACGGGCCCGAACCATCGGGTGCTGCGGGCAGAACGGATCTCGCCATGACGCTGGAACGCACGCAAGTCCTGTTCTTCGACCCGGCCTCGTACGCCTCGCGTCGCGGCGTGAAGGCCGCGGCGGCGGAGGTGGTGCGGCACGCGCGGCTCGGGCGGCGCGTGGCGGTGGTGGCCGCGGCGGATCCGGAGCGCGTGCACGCGGCGCTGACGCTGGCGAACGCGCTGCCGGCGACGGGGGACGACACGGAGCAGGCGGAGATCCTGGCCCGCCCGCACGTCGAGGCTGCCGAGCGCCTGGCGGTGGCCGTGCGGGAACTGGGGGTGCGGGTGACGGTCCTGGAGCCCGCGGAGGTGGGCCCGACGACGCGCGGGGCGCGGCTGGACGCCGAGCCGCGGCGGCTGGACGTGCCGGCGGTCGCGGAGGCGTTGTCGCAGGCGGATGTGGTGGTCCTCCCGGCCGGGGTCGGGCGGACGGAGGAGGGGGCGCCCAGCGTGCTCGGGGCGGGGGGCGAGGAGCTGAGCGCGGTGTTCGTGGCCGACCGGCTCGCGGCGCCGCTGCGGCTCGTCCGCGAGGAAGCCGAGCGCACGTTCACCTCGATCAGCCACGACGACGCGGTGCGGAGCGACGGGCGGGTGATCTCGCGCCGTGCGGCGCTGTACGCGCGGCGGCGCTGGGTGCGGTACGAGATCGGCTCGGCGGGGCGGGACCGGGCGACGTTCGTCGGGGACGTGCCGACGCTGGGTCGTCAGGGCGTCTGCGAGCACCGGGTGCGGAGCCTCGGAGCCCCGGGCGCGGCGGCGACGCTGGAGGTCTCGGAGCCGGAGTACGCCGGGCACGGGTGCTGACGCGGGTTGCGCGCGGGGGCGTTTGACATGATTATGCAAACCGTGCATAATCATGCGTGACCGCGAAGGCCCGCCGACAATCCCTGATCCGCTCGCTGGTGCCGACGACGCCGATCGAGAGCCAGGAGCAGCTCCAGCGGCTGCTGGAGGCGTCGGGCATCCGCGTGACGCAGGGGACGCTGTCGCGCGACCTGCGGGAGATCGGGGTGGTGAAGGGCTCGCGGGGGTACATGCTCCCGGAGTCGAACGGCGGGGGCGCGCCGGCGGAGCCGCAGGGGCGGCTGGACCGGGCGGTGCTGCGGTCGTTCGTGATCTCGGTGGAGGCGGCGGGGAGCCTGGTCGTGGCGAAGACGGGGCCGGGGCGGGCGCAGGTGGTGGCCGTGGAGTTGGACGGGGCGGGGCTGCCGGGCGTCGTGGGGACGCTGGCGGGGGACGACACGATTTTTCTGGCGACGCGGTCGCCGCGGGGGGCGGAGCGGCTGGCGCTGCAGCTGCGGCAGATCGCGGGGCTGGCATGAGCGGCGTTCGCGTTCGTGTGGCCGTGGCCGGCGCCTCCGGGTACACGGGGGGGATGCTCGCGGAGTACGTGCTGGCGCACCCGGCGTGCTCGCTGGTGGGGGCGTTCGGCTCCGGGGGGCGGTCGGGGAGCACGCCGCTGGGGGAGCTGCACCCGCAGCTGCGCGGGCGGACGGACCTGACGGTGCTGCCGGGGGAGGCGGAGGCGATCCTGGCGACGGACCCGGACGTGGTCTTCCTGGCGACGCCGCACGAGGCGTCGGCGGAGCTGGCGCCGCGCCTGGCGGAGACGGGGGTGCGGGTGCTGGACCTTTCGGCGGCCTTCCGGCTGGCGGACCCGGCGGCGTACCCCCGGCACTACGGGTTCGAGCACCCGCGCCCGGACCTGCTCGCCGAGGCGGTGTACGGGCTGCCGGAACTGCACCGGGAGCGGCTGGGCGGGGCCCGGCTGGTCGCGGTGCCGGGGTGTTATCCGACGTCGGTGATCCTGCCGCTGCGGCCGCTGCTGCGGGCGGGGGCGCTGGACGGGGAGCGGGTGATCGTCGACAGCACGTCGGGGGTGTCCGGGGCGGGGCGTTCGCCGTCGCTCAAGAACCTGTTCGGGGAGGTGCACCAGCAGGCGTACGGGCTGCCGGTGCACCGGCACCAGCCGGAGATGGCCGAGCACGCGGGGGTCGCGGTGCTGTTCACGCCGCACCTGGGCCCGTACGAGCGGGGGATCCTGAGCACGATCCACGCGGACCTGGCCGAGGGGTGGAACGGGGAGCGCGTGCGTCGGGTGCTGGAGGAGGCGTACGCGGGCGAGCCGTTCGTGCGGGTGCTCCCGCCCGGGGTGTGGCCGAGCGTGGGGGCGGTGCGCGGGACGAACTTCTGCGACATCGGCGTGGTGGTGGACGAGGGGATGGGGCGCGGCGGGCGGGCGCACGTGCGGCTGTTCGGCGCGATCGACAACCTCGTGAAGGGGGCTTCGGGGCAGGCGGTGCAGGCGATGAACGCGGTGCTCGGGCTCGACGAGGGCCTGGGGCTGCCGCCGGGGCGGTGCGTGGCGGGGACGAGGGCGGGGGCGGAGGGGGCGGCGCGGTGAGCAACGGACCGCTGGTGGTGAAGATCGGGGGCGAGGCCGTGGACGGCGCCGGCGCGGAGCTGTGGCGGGCGTTGACGGCGCTGCACCGCGCGCACGCGGGTGGCGTGGTGCTGGTGCACGGGGGCGGGGCGGCGGTGGATGCGCACCTGCGGCGGCTGGGGATCGAGCCGACGAAGCGGGACGGGATCCGCCTGACGCCGGAGGAGCAGATCGAGCCGGTGACGCAGGTGCTGGCCGGGAGCACGAACAAGACGATCGCGGCGCGGCTGAACGGGGCGGGGGCGAAGGCGGTCGGCATCACGCTCGGGGACGGGCGGCTGGCGGTCTGCCGGCGGACGGAGCGGTACGGGGCGGACGCGGGGCGGGTGGGCGAGGTGGCCGGGTCGGACCCGATGGTGCTGACGTGCCTGCTGATCGCGGGGTACCTGCCGGTGGTGGCGTCGATCGGGTACGACGGGGAGGGGGGGCTGCTGAACGTGAACGCGGACGACGCGGCGATCGCGATCGCGAGGGCGGTGAACGCGGCGGAGCTGCTGCTGCTGAGCAACGTGCCGGGGGTGCTGGGCCCGGACGGGCGGGCGATCCCGGAGCTGGACGCGGCGGGGGCGGAGCGGCTGATCGCGGAGGGGACGATCTCCGGGGGGATGATCCCGAAGGTGCGGGGGGCGCTGGAGGCGGCCGCGGCGTCGGACGCGCCGGTGCGGATCGGGGCGTGGAAGGACCTGGGGCTGCGCGCGACGGGGAGCGCGTTCGGGACCGTCGTCGCCGCCCGCTGACGCGGGGTCGGCGAAGAGAGAGCCAGCCGTGAGCACCGCCCCATCCGTTTCATCCGTTTCCCCCTCCACCGAGGCGTCGACCCGCCGCACTGGACCGCGAGCCGCCATGAAGGACTTCCTGACGATCGATCAGCTGGCCCCGGAGGAGATCCGGGAGGTGCACGCGCTGGCGCGGGAGATCAAGGCCTCGCCGGAGGCGCACCGCTCGGCGCTCGCCGGGAAGAGCGTGGTGCTGCTGTTCGAGAAGCCGAGCCTGCGGACGCGGGTGTCGTTCGACATCGGGGCGCAGCGGCTGGGCGCGAACACGATGTACTTCGACCACGCGGCGCAGCGGATCGGGGAGCGCGAGCCGATCCGGGACTACGCGAAGAACCTGGAGCGGTTCGTGGACTGCATCGTGGCGCGGGTGTTCGACCACGGGGCGCTGGAGCAGCTCGCGGGGCACGCGCGGATCCCGGTGGTGAACGCGCTCTCCGACCGGGCGCACCCGTGCCAGGCGCTGGCGGACTACCTGACGCTGCTGGAGCGGTTCGGGCGGCTGGAGGGGCTGCGGGTGTGCTACGTCGGCGACGGGAACAACGTCTGCCGCTCGCTGATCCTCGGGGCGGCGCTGCTGGGCGTGGAGCTGACGGTCGTGGCGCCCAAGGGGTACGAGCCGGGCGGGGACGTGCTCGCCCGGGCGCGGGAACTCGGCCGGGAGCCGGTGGTGACGAACGACGTCGCCGCGGCCGAGCGGCACCACGCGGTGTACTCGGACACGTGGGTCTCCATGGGCCACGCCGAGGAGCACGCGACGCGGGTGGCGGCGTTCTCGGGGTTCACGGTGACGGGAGAGGTCATGCGCCTGGCCGGGAAGGGGCTGGGCGGAGAGCCCGTCTTCATGCACTGCCTGCCGGCGCACCGGGGGGAGGAGGTCGCCGCCGAGGTGATCGACGGGCCGCTGTCGATCGTGTACGACCAGGCGGAGAACCGGATGCACGCGCAGAACGCGCTGCTGGTGCGGCTGCTGGGCGAGCGGCCCTGAGGCCCGGGGGGCCGAGACCGGCCGCGGGGGCGGTTACGGCTCTGGCTTCAAGCCCCCGGGACTGCAAGACTTCAGGGCCGCGGGGCTCCAAGCCCCCCCACCGCCCCACCGCCCCACCGCCCCACCGCCACCGAATCCACCTCCACCGCCACCTCATCCACCCCACCCCCACCCCACCCCCACCCCACCCCCACCGCATT
>CAYMFP010000238.1:0-5058 GCA_964389385.1 uncultured Phycisphaeraceae bacterium
GGGGGTGCGTCCGGAGTTCTCCCGGGCGGAGGACGGGCGGTTCCGGGTGCGCGTGCCGGTCGAGGCGGGGACGAGCCTGTACGGGACGGGGGAGGTGGCGGGGCCGCTGGAGCGGACGGGGCGGCGCGTGGTGCTGTGGAACTCGGACTCGTACGGGTACACGGACGAGACGCCGTCGCTGTACCAGTCGCACCCGTGGGTGCTGGCGGTGCGGGCGGACGGCTCGGCGTTCGGCGTGCTGGCGGACACGACGTTCCGGTGCGAGGTGGACACCGGCGACGGGATCGCGTTCACGGCCGAGGGGCCGGCCTTTCCGGTGATCGTCTTCGAGGGGCAGACGCCGCAGGAGGTGATCACGCGGCTGACGGAGTACGTCGGCCGCATCGAGCTGCCGCCGCTGTGGGCGCTGGGGTACCACCAGTGCCGGTACAGCTACTACCCGGACACGCGGGCGCTGGAGGTGGCGCGGGAGTTCCGGGCGCGGGACATCCCGTGCGACGTGATCTGGCACGACATCCATTACATGGAGGACTACCTCGTCTTCACGTTCCATCCCGAGCGGTTCCCGGATCCGACGGCGCACAACGCGGCGCTGCACGAGCTCGGGTTCAAGACGGTGTGGATGATCGATCCGGGGATCGGAGACCGGGAGGGGTACTTCGTCCGCGACCAGCTTCTCGCGGGGGATCACGGCGTGCGGACCGCGGCGGGGGAGACGTACCGCGGGGAGGTGTGGCCGGGGTGGTGCGTCTTCCCCGACTTCACGAGGGCGGAGACGCGGTCGTGGTGGGCGGGGCTCTACGCGGACTTCATGGCGGCGGGCGTGGACGGCGTCTGGAACGACATGAACGAGCCGGCGGTGTTCAACGTGCCGAGCAAGACGATGCCGGAGGACAACGTCCACCGGGCGGACGCGGCGCTGGGGGGCGAGGGGCCGCACGCGCAGTACCACAACGTGTACGGGATGCTGATGGTGCGGGCGTCGCGCGAAGGGATCATGGCGGCGAACCCGGAGAAGCGTCCGTTCGTGCTGAGCCGGGCGAACTTCATGGGCGGGCACCGGTACGCGGCGATGTGGACGGGGGACAACGTCGCGAGCTGGCAGCACCTGGAGTGGTCTGTGCCGATGGCGCTGAGCATGGGGCTGAGCGGGCAGCCGTTCGCCGGGCCGGACATCGGCGGGTTCATCGGGGACGGGGACGCGGAGATGTACGCGCGGTGGATGGGGTTCGGGGCGCTGCTGCCGTTCGCCCGGGGGCACACGGACGTGAACTCGCGGGACAAGGAGCCGTGGAGCTTCGGGCCGGAGGTCGAGGAGGCGTGCCGGCTGGCGATCCGGCGCAGGTACGAGCTGCTCCCCCACTTCTACACGCTGTTCCGCGAGGCGAGCGTGAACGGGCTGCCGGTGGCGCGGCCGCTGTTCTTCGACGACCCGAAGGACCCGGCGCTGCGGACGGAGGACGACGCGTTCCTGCTCGGCTCGGGGCTGATGGTGGTCCCGCAGCTCGTGCCGGACCGGACGCGCGTGCCGGTGCTGCCGAAGGGGATCTGGCGTCCGGTCGCGCTCACGGGCGCGGGGCACCCGGACCTGCCGGAGATGTACATCAAGGGCGGGGCGATCGTGCCGACGGGGCCGATCATGGAGCACACGGGGGAGAGGCCGCTGGACCCGCTGACGCTGCTCGTGAGCCTGGACGAGAACGGCCGTGCGGAGGGGACGCTGTACGAGGACGCCGGAGAGGGGCACGGGCACCGCGCCGGGGACTACCTGCTGACCACGTACGAGGCGCGGCGGCGGGGGGACCGGGTCGAGGTGCGCGTGAAGCGGGCGGAGGGAGATCGGGAGCGTCCGGAGCGGGAGCTGCGCGTGCGGGTGATCCTGGACGGCGGGGCGGAGGTGGCCGGGAGCGGGCGGGACGGCGTGCCGGTCGTGGTCGGACTCGGCGGGCGGTGATGCCGGCCAGGCCGAGATGACGCCGGCCCGCCGGTAGGGGCGGGCCGACGTCGCGCAAGGAGGACGGGGAGAGAGGCGGGCGGTCAGCTCAGCCGGAAGCGGGAGACGAGGAGGTTGAGTTCCTCGCTCTTGCGGCTGAGCTGCTCCGCGGCCGCGGCGGACTGGGCGGCGCCGGCGGCCGACTCGCGGCCGACGGCGGCGACGGCGTCCACGGACCGGCTGATCTGCTCGCTGGCGGCGGCCTGCTCCTCGGCGGCGGCGGCGATGGAGGCGATCATCTCGCTGACCTCGCTGCTGGCGGTGAGGATGGCCTCGAGGGCGTCGCCGGCGGAGCGGGCGAGATCCATGCCGCGGGCGGCCCGCTCGGCGCCGGAGGCGACCTTCTCGACGGCGGCGCCGGTCTCGGTCTGGATGGAGCGGACGGAGTCGGCGACCTGGCGGGTGGCCTCGGTGGTGCGCTCGGCGAGCTTGCGGACCTCGTCGGCGACGACGGCGAAGCCGCGGCCGTGCTCGCCCGCCCGCGCCGCCTCGATCGCGGCGTTGAGGGCGAGGAGGTTGGTCTGGTCGGCGATGTCGTCGATCACGGCGATGATCTCGCCGATCTGCTCGCTGCGGCGTCCGAGTTCGGCGATGGCGTCGCTGGTCTGGCGGACGTTGTCGGCGATGGCCGTCATCTCACTCGCGGCGGTCTGGATCTGCTCGCCGCCGGTGCGGGCGGTGCGGCCGGCGTCCTCGGCGCGGTTGGCCGAGTCCGCGGAGCGGGCGGCGACCTCCTGGACGCTGGCGGCCATCTGCTCGACGGCGGCGGAGACCTGGACGGTCTGCTCCTCCTGGCTGCGGATGCCGGCGGCCATCTGCTGGGCGGAGGCGGCGATCTCGGCCGAAGCGGCGGCGACCTCCTGCGAGGCGGCGGCGACTTCCTTCACGAGGGCGCGGAGCGAGTCGAGCATGGCGTCCGAGGCGCGGCTGAGTTCGCCCAGCTCGTCCGTGGCGGTGCTGCCGGTCTTCTCGACGGTGAGGTCGCCGGCGGCGATGCGCTGCACGACGGCGACGAGGCGGGAGATGCCGCCGGTGAGGCCGCGGACGAAGAGCGTGTTCGCGATCGTGGCCCCGACGAGGGCGGCGCCGACGACGGCGGCGATGAGGGCGCTGGTGCGGGCGGCCGCGGCGTTGGCCCCGGCGCGGCGTTCGGCGGTCTCGGCCTGCATGGCGGCGACGCCGTCGGCGCCGGTCTCCATGATGCGGGCGCCGGTGGGGATCATGACCTCGTGGAGGATGCGATCGCGGTCGTCCTGGAGGGCCATGAGGCGTTCGATGCGGCGGGCGGAGTAGGCGGCGGCTTCGGCGGCCTCCGCGAGCATGCGGCCCTGGTCCGTGTCCGCGGCCTGCCCGGCGAGGGCGGCGAGGGCGGCGCTGCCGTCGGCGCTGCGGCGGATCGCCTCCTCGGCGCTGCGGGGGTCTCCGCTGCGCAGGTATCGCATCATCTCCATGCGGGCCGCGTCGATGTCGGCGAGGGCGTGCTCGATGGCGAACGCGAACGCGGGGTCGCCCGCGAGCGAGGCCGCCCCGGCGGCGCCGGAGGCGAGGTCCATGAGCCGGTCGGTGGCGGGGATGAACTGGGACTCGAAGATGGCGTCGCGCTCGTCGATGGCGGCGACGAGGGACTTCATGGCGTCGTCGTACAGGCGGAGGTCGGCCTCCGTGCTCGCCAGGGCGGCGCGGAGCTGCTCGTCGTCCGCGTGTTCCGAGGCGAGGTCGAGGAGGGCGCGGGCCGTCGCGGCGACGGCGGAGTAGTCGGCGAGGGAGCGGTCGGAGGAGGTTTCGAGGAACTGGTAGACCGTGATGCGCATGCGGAGGACGCTGCGCTGGAGGGCCTCGAGCACGCCGGTCTCGGCGGCGACCTGCTCGAAGGCGTGCTCGCGGTCCGCGGCGTCGGCCTGGCTGGTGAGCACGACGGCGCCGACGCCGGCGAGGAGCGTGGCCATGCCGCCCATGGCGAGGCTGAGCTTGGCGCCGACGGTGAGGGACCTGCGTCGGCGTCCGTCGGCGCCCGTGATGGCCGAGAGGCCGTAGGCGGCGCCCGCGGTCCCGGCGAGTGTCGCGGCCGTGAGGCCGGCGAAGACCCACTGGAGCGTGCGTCCGGCCTCGGCGGCCTCGACGGCGGCGGGCGTGTCGGCGGGGATGCCGGCGGCGGCGCCGAAGGGCGGGCGCTGGATCGGGCGGTACTCGGGTTCGCTGTACGAGCCGTTGCCGGCGACGGGCGCGGGGCGTGCCGTCGGGGCGGCGGCCTCGCCCTGAGGGGCCGCCGTCGCCAGGGCGAGAGCGCCGGCGAGCGTCAGGAGAGTCCTCGGGGTGGCCATGGCTGGTCCTCCTTGCCGGCTGCCTCCGCGTCAGCCCGGGTCGGGGCTTCGCCGGCGAGAGGCGGCCTGCGGAGGAGAGGTCGTCGAACCGGCGAGGCAGGAGGTGTATCGGGACAAGATGATCCTGTGGTCATCTGCAGTGGGGCGATCCGGGCCCGTAGGGCGGATAAGCGATGGGGCAGACGGTCGGCTTTGCCCGGATTGCCGCGCGTCAGGCGGCGGCGGCGTCCTCGCGGGTGGCGAGGGTGAGGATGTCGCGCTGGGTCATGCGCTGGCCGGAGAGTTCGCCGACGATGCGCCCGCCGGCCATGACGGCGATGCGGTCGGAGAGGGCGAGGAGTTCGGGCATCTCGCTGGAGACGAGGACGACGCCGACGCCGCGGTCGGCGGCGGCGCGGATGAGGCGGTAGATCTCGGCCTTGGCGCCGACGTCGACGCCGCGGGTGGGCTCGTCGAGGAGGAGGACGCGGGTGTCCGGGCCGACCCAGCGGGCGATGAGGAGCTTCTGCTGGTTGCCGCCGGAGAGGGAGGCGGGGCCGGCCTCGAGTCCGGCGGTCTTGACGCGCAGGTCCGCGACGCGCTCGGCCGCGACGCGGCGCTCGGCGCCGGCGTTGCGGAGCCCGCCGGGGCGGGCGAGGCGGGCCATGAACGGCTGGACGATGTTCTCGCGGACGCCGAGGTTGAAGAAGAGGCCCTGGAGGCGGCGGTCCTCGGGGACGTAGCCGACGCCGGCGCGGATCATGG
>CAYMFP010000239.1:0-5054 GCA_964389385.1 uncultured Phycisphaeraceae bacterium
CCTACCCCCCATGCGATACGCCATGATCATGGCCGGCGGCTCGGGCACCCGCCTCTGGCCCATGAGCCGCGACGGCCAACCGAAGCAACTCATCCGCTTCATCCACCGCCCCGACGGCTCCGTCGCCTCCCTCCTCCAGCTCGCCGCCGAGCGCGCCGCCGCCATCGCACCCCACGAACGCTGCTTCGTCTGCACCGGCGAGCGCTACCGCGACCAGATCCTCCGAGGCGTGCCCGGCATCACCGACGACCGCATCCTCGGCGAGCCAGAACCCCGCGACACCGTCAACGCCGTCGCCTTCGCCGCCGCCGTCTTCGCCCGCCAGGACCCCGCCGCCGTCTTCGCCGTCCTCACCGCCTACCAGCTCATCACCCCCGCCGAAACCTTCCAGGCCGCCATCGACCGCGGCTTCCGCCTCGTCGAGGAGGACCCCGCCCGCCTCGTCACCTTCGGCATCACCCCCACCCACCCCGCCACCGGCTACGGCTACATCGAGCAGGGCGGCCCCATCGGCTCCGACCCCGCCGAGCCCGCCGCCTTCGCAGTCGAACGCTTCGTCGAAAAGCCCCCCCTGGACAAAGCCCGGGCCTACCTCGCCTCCGGCCGCTTCTTCTGGAACGCCGGCATGTTCGTCTTCCAGGCCCGCCAGTTCCTCGACCTCTACGAACGCTTCCTCCCCGAGAACGCCGAAGGCCTCCGCCGCATCGCCCACGCCTGGGACACCCCGAACCGCCGCGCCACCCTCGAGGCCGTCTACCCCACCCTCAAGAAAACCAGCGTCGACTACGGCATCATGGAGCCCGCCTCCGCCGACCCCGCTGTGTCCATCGTCGGCGTCGAGATGCCCGTCCGGTGGCTCGACGTCGGCTCATGGCCCACCTACGCCGAGACCGTCGCCCCCGACGCCGACGACAACCGCGTGGCCGGCCTCCGCCTGGCCGCCCACGACGCCCGGTCCAACGTGGTCATCGGCGAGGGCGGCCCCGACGCCGACCACCTCGTCGCCCTGGTCGGCTGCGAGAACCTCATCGTCGTCCGCACAGCCCGGGCCACCTTGGTCATGCCCCGGGAGCGGGCCGAGGAACTCAAGGCCCTCCACGCATCCCTCGAACAGGCGGACCGATAGCCCCGGAAACCTGTTTTATCCCCTGAATAGGGGGATATCAACCCAGCCCCCTGTTTGATTTTGCGTCACGGACACGCGACAATACCGGGTTGGTATTCCGAAGAAAGTCGAGTCGGAGCGCTCGACCGCGGGGAACGGAGGCCTTCCTTGACCACCATGCAGACGCACCGGGTTTGGTTGGAGACCGTGCAGCGCCGGGACGAAGCCTGCGCCCTGCTCGAGACCCTCCTGGCCGCCAAGCGCTCCTCGGAACGCAACCTCGCCGAGATCCGCCGCACCGACCTGGTCAAGCAGGTCACCGGCCGCTCCTCGATGGACAACGCCATCGAATCCACCCGCCGTCTGATCAAGTCGTTCGATCAGGTCCTGGCCGACCTCAAACGCACCCTGGGCGCCGAGGACCTGGCCGAGCTCGACGAGGCCCTCGCCTGAGCCGGGGGGGCGACCCCCTCACCCCGCGCCCTGGCCGCCCGCCCCGCCCCCGCCGACCGGGGCGGTGTTGACCATCCACCGCGAGAACGCGTCGTAGAACGCCTCCACGGCACCCGTGTGCTCGACCGGCATGCCGTACTTCTCCGGCGCCTCCGCCAGCGTCTCCCGGAAACACCGCATCCACTCCCGCCGCCCCGCCTCGTCGATCACGAACGGGAAGTGACGCATCCGCAACCGCGGCGGCCCGTGACGCTGCTGGTACAGATGCGGCCCGCCCATCAGGAACACGTTCATCGACGCGCTCCGGTCCGCCGCCGCCATCAGGTTCCGCTCACCCTTCGGGAACATGTGCGCGATCCCCGACGCCGCCAGACGCCGGTACATCGCCCGCGTGAACGCCACCACCCCCGCCTCCCCCATCGCCCCGAACACCGCCGCCGGGATCCGGTCCGTCTGCGGCGGTCCCTCCGGCGGCGTCCAGATCTCCCGGTCCGGCAGTTGGCTCATCAGGTCCATGCCCAACCCTAGCCGCCCGCCCCGCACACCGGGCGCGACCGCCCCGACCAGCCGCGACTGTCAAGGAGCGGCCGATGGGCGCCGGCCCGCCGGTCACGCGGGCATCCCCGCTCCAACAAGCACGGCCGAGCGGGCGGCGAAGTCCATCATGAACTGCGCGAGCCGATCAGCCCGTCGGCCAACCGGACGCGCC
This sequence comes from uncultured Phycisphaeraceae bacterium, assembly GCA_964389385.1. Classification (GTDB taxonomy): domain Bacteria; phylum Planctomycetota; class Phycisphaerae; order Phycisphaerales; family UBA1924; genus CAYMFP01. The sequence goes on from CAYMFP010000239.1 coordinate 2,268, forward strand.
CCCGGGCCGGCTCAACCACGCACCGCCGACACGTCCAGGCTGACCACGTAATCGCTCATCCGCGCCCCGGCCGGCAGCGACGCCGCGATCTTCCTGTACAGCGGGTCCTGCCACGCCGTCATCGCGTCCACGTACTCCGGCTTGGCCACCAGCCGGACGCCGGTCAGCCCCGCCGCCTCCGCCGCGGCCCGCACGCCATCGACCAGGTCCGCCCCGGCAACACAGCCGATCAGCGCCTCGACGTCCTCGCGCACGCCCGGCGACAACGGCTTGATCAACGCCAGATCAGACACGGCCACCCGGCCCCCGGGCCTGAGAACCCGCGCGATCTCCCGCCACACCGCCCGCTTGTCCGGCGAGAGGTTGATCACGCAGTTGGAGATCACCACGTCGACCGACGCGTCCGCCACCGGCAGGTGCTCGATCTCGCCAAGCCGGAACTCCAACGGCCGCGTCACGCCGCAGGGAACCAGGTGTACCTTGTGCGCCCAGTCCGGCCCGGCCAGCGTGCGCAGGGACTCCCGCCCGCGTTCGGACACCGCCGTGACGAACGCCGACTCGGCCACCACACCCGCGACGTCCCACCGCACGGGTCCGGGGCATCGCCTCTTGCGCGCACGAGAACGGTTCTGGGACCTCCCCGCTGACGGGGCGTCGTCAGTCACGCCGGCCCGAGGTTCATCCTGTTCTGCTGCACCGCGGCGAGGTCGGGCACGCCGTCGCCGGTGAAGTCCGGGACGGCCGGGCTCTTCGGGTTGACCTGGGAGGACCCGCTCGCCGGCTGTTCTCGTGGGCCGTTCTCCCGCGTGGTTTTCGGCGCCATCGGCGGCGGGGTTTGTGCGCCGCATTTCGCCTGGGGGGGTGGGCGGGGGCGCTGAAGGGCCCAATCGGGGTTGCGGGGCGATCCGGGGGCGGAATAGATGCGTAAAAAGATCTGTTCTCACAAGGTCCGGCGGGCGAGCCGGGCGCCAAACAGATCCTGTGCGTGAGGCCCGGGTATTTCGCTTCGGCGGGACCCGGGCCTTTCTTGTGCGCCGGGGGGGGGTCGGGCGCGCCGGTCAGATCAGGCGCAGGTCCGGGATGGCGGGGAACTCGGCGCGCCAAGCGTGGAGGGCGGCGGGGTCGAGGTCGACGGTGAGGACGCCGGGCTGGTCGCCGAGCTCGCCGAGGATCTCGCCTTTGGGGCCGACGGCGATGGTGCCGCCGGCGTAGGTGAGGTGCGGGTCGCTGCCGCAGCGGTTGACGCCGAGGACGAAGGCCTGGTTCTCGATGGCGCGTGCGATGAGGAGGGCGCGCCAGTGGTGGCTCCGGGGGGCGGGCCAGTTGGCGCCGAGGGCGAAGACCTGGGCGCCGCGTTTGAGGCCGAGGCGGAAGAGTTCGGGGAAGCGGAGGTCGTAGCAGACGGCGGGGCAGACGGTGAGGGTGTCGCGGCCGTCGGTCCACTCGTAGGTGTGGATGGTGTCCCCGCCGGTGAAGCGTTCGCCCTCGCGGCCGTAGGAGAAGGGATGGATCTTGGCATACTCGCAGAGGACGCGGGGGCCGTCTGGTCCCGGGGCGGTGATGGTGGCGTGGTTGAGGGCCTTGGGGCCGGGGCGGGTGGCGCGCCCGCCGTGGATGGTGATTTTGAGTTCGTCGGCGAGGTCGAGGAGGAAGCGGAGGGTTTCGTCGTGGGCGTCGGGGGCCTTGTCGAGGTCGAGGGTGAAGCCGACGTCGAAGAGCTCGGGGAGGACGGCGAGGTCGCCGGGGCGCGGGTTGGCGGAGCGGATCATGTCCCGCGCGGTGGCGTGGTTGGCGGGGCGGTTCTCCCAGACGATGTCCATCTGGATGAGGTGGGCGTGCATTGGGGGGACAGTAGGGACAGGGAGCAGGGATCGGGGATCAGCCATCAGCCATCAGCCATCAGCCATCAGCCATCAGCCATCAGCCATCAGCCCAAGATTTTCGCCGGGCTCCGCCCGGCATCCCCCCCCCTGATCCCTGATCCCTGATCCCTCCCCTACTACCATCCTGCATGAAGGCTGAAACCATGCTCGCTGAGTTGAATCGGTTGCGGAAGGATCTGGACGAGGACGGGGGGGACATCGAGTGGTTGACGCTGCACCACGCGTTCTGCTTCATCTCGTACCAGATGGGCGCGTTCCAGAAGTACCTGGACGAGCAGGCGGCGGCGGGCGCGTTCGAGGAGTTCGACGGGTGAGCGCGTGGCGCCGGTTCGGGGGGTGGCGCGGGAGGATTGGGGGGATTCCGGCGCAAAAAAGGTCGGGCGCGGGTGCATCCGGGTTGCGGTGTCGGGCGGTATTGAGATAATGAAGTGATCGCGGGATCGACCGGCGCGCCGAGGGGTGAGAACCACCGCCAGAGCCGCGGGCACGGACGCGACGACCGGCGGAAGCCGTCCTGCATGGCGGCGGAGGCCGGGCGATGAGCCCCGGGCGACGGCTCGGGGGGCGAGATTCCGGCGGCGGACCGGTTGAACACCGGGCGCGACGGCTGGGGTGGCCCTTTGCCGAAGGAGGTGATCCAGTGATCGATTGTGACTGTATGAAGGGGCTGCGTCTGTAAAGCAGCTCGACGGGGTTGCCGTTGAGTCGCAGCCCATGCAGGACCACGCCGAGAGGCGTTCCTACGGCCGCCTTCCCGAAGGGGAGGCGGTTTTTTTTGTTGTGCGGAGACGGGGAGGCGGAGTGTTGGGCGCCGCTGTGGGAAAGGAGGGTGGCGGGGGTTGGGGTGGGTGCGGGGCCGGATGACGGTTGGCTTTAAGGGGGGGTGGCGGGGGCGCCGCTTACT